>NZ_JBAURI010000880.1:0-2538 GCF_049581145.1 Bradyrhizobium sp. | reverse complement strand
TACTACAGGGACCTTACAGCGCGATAATACATCAACCCGAGGGAACCAAAGGGCCTAATGCAGCCTCACCTTAACCAAAAATATGGTGTGCCAGCCACAAGCCTGGAAAAATTGCAGAGTGGGTCTCAGTACTGCTGCCTCGATATAGTTATTTCCTCATCGGAGCGCTATCAATTGGACACCTTTCAAGATGAGTGTTTGCACACAGCCACTATCCCGGTGTGCGTACGCAGCCACAGGTCGCGCCTTTATGTCTTTAGCCTAATCGGTAAGCCCTTAAGTTACTTTAATATTACTTAAATAAATGGTTCGAATCCATAAAGACGCGTTTTAAAAATTAACTCCTGTAGTTTTTTTAGTTGTCTCGCATACGCGGGCCCTTAATTATTTACTTCATTTTTTCTACTCTTCAGTCTGCCTTGTGCAGCTGTTTCATCTTCGTTGTTCAGCGTTAAAGCAGGCTGTGTACTAACGCTTACTTACTTTATGGCGTAAGTACACATCCACTGATTAGGTTTAATTTGGTTTATCTTGGTTGGTATTTGTTTGCTACCTAGCTCTGCCTTCCTTAGGGTTGCGCTGCTGAGCTGTTGTACAGGGTTTTTGTGAACTGTACGCCGCACCTTCTTCTTCCATCCTGCAAAATGTGCAGGAAAAGATAAGAAGTAGCATGCTGTATGGCACTGCAGCCAAAGGCAGCAAGATTCCAGTAGCGCGTAGCCAGCGTAGCAGCCGTCAGGCAAGGTACTACTTTAGTGCTTTAGCGCTTTAGCGTTTTAGTGCTTTAGCGCTTTAGCGTTTTATCTGGTGGCAACGTACGCCAGAAAGAAAGCGCAACAGCCTCAGTCTAGGAATTAGGTATAAAATAAGCCTGAGTAGCGCAAAGGTAAAATTAAAGAAGTTTGCTTATTATTATTATTATTTTAAGCTAAGATAAAATGTGTAGCATTCTGGCCTATGTCTGTTCACGTGAAAGTGAATACTAGCTAGCTATTTTTTTTATGGGAGCGGCCTGCTGCGGCGTAGCCTTTTTTTTTTTCTGCATACCATCAAAGATGAGTGCTGCGCAACAACCAGCTGCGCAAGCTTGTAGCAAGCGTAAGCTACTGAAAAAAAAAAATTAGAAAGAAGTATAAAATTTCCTCTTTATAATGGAAATCTATAACTTAAAGAGGTACTATAGTTCTTTTATATCGTGCAGTAGTGTAGTAGTTCAGCAACGCAGCTAGGCCGTACAACGCCGTAATACTATTCGATGTTTGTGGAACGCGACCTTGCGTAGCAATAGAGCAACATAGCCAGCGCAGCAGCGCATAGTTGCCTTATTTTTAATGGTCGTAGCGCGAAGCAATCGTAGATAACTGCTTCTGCGAAGCACTAACGTTGTTCTTACCTTAAAGATAAGGACCCTTAAATAGCGCTAAAGCAAATAATTGCTGCAGGCATAGCAAAGCCACTATTTCTTTTATCTGTGCTAGTGTGATAGGTCCTGAAGTACTTCTGCAAAGTGCTGTGTAGCGTTAATACACACTGCTTAACTTTAGTGGCGCATTTGTTCTGCAAATACACTGTACAGGCATATAACTTAGAGCAGTAGCGTACAGAGATATTCCAGAGTAAAGATTCCAGCAGTGGCATAGGTGTTGCGCTTACGATTGCCTTATTTTTGATTGCTGCTTATATTGTCCGCAGAGCAGCCAGCTGCAGCAGCTGGAAAAAAGGCAGACTAAGGCCCTGCAGCATAAGGGATTACTTTGGTGCTTTTATTTGGTGAGGCAGGCAGCTGAGCAATAGAGCAGCAGCACAATAGTACAACAGGCGTACGTTGGTGTTGCAAGTATTTATTACGCAGGCTATTTCTTGATAAATATTATCTTTCTACCGCCTGATTAATCATGCAGCAACAGCTACGCTAGCCGGAAGGAAAGCTAGAGTCGTGTTAGCGCAAGATCATATTGATTAAGTGCTTAAGTGAATTGGTGCTTTAACCTTGCCTGTTTTAGCTGTAGCGCCTTAACAGGTTTTGCCTTACTATATGGTGAGGCTGCTGCGCCTCCTGTCAAAAGAAACCTAACCGCAAATCGTGTACAAGGTAGAAGTTGGTAAAGTGCTTTTTGCTCTGCAGAAAGAAAAAACAGCATAAGCATATTTTTTTTTTTTTTCAGCGGATCACGCTGCCACTGTTTTAGCTGAAGTTTGTTCTATTTAATTTATATAAGTAGAGCGGCTGCAAACGCAACACCTGGGGTCATTAATAGTTTTTAAAAAATATTACTTTAAATAAAAAAAACTGTAGTTAAAAATTTAAAAGAGATAATAAATATTGTAAAAAACAAATAAAATAAAAACTTTAAATTTAACATTTAATTTTTAAATTTCAACAAGAATTTAATTTTGGTTCTGATTGAACGTTTTTCAGTAGTTTTGAGACATGCGAATCGTTATTCATAAAATTTTTTACTAATAAAAAAAAAACTTAGTTAAAAATTATAAAGAATAAGGTGTAAAGGTGAGTATTGTAAATCAGGTACCTTATAG
>NZ_JBAURI010000879.1:0-3808 GCF_049581145.1 Bradyrhizobium sp. | reverse complement strand
GCACAACACCAGACGTCCCTTACTTGGTTGCCCTTCGCATCACACCTTCGACAAAGGCAGATTTTGCCTCGGTATAAGCCTCGCGATCTGTCCGAGGTTCGGCGGCGAGCCGTCTTTTGAGCCGCTCGTAAGCCTCGCCCTCCTCTGGATGAGCGCGCAAATAATCTCTGAACGCCAACCGGTGCCACATCTCTCCAGTTGGCTCCGTGAAGTGCACATGATGGGAGCGCTTTGAGCCAAAGGGAGGCATCCCTCTAACGAAGAACATTCGATCCGTCTTCGGATTGTCGGCCCAAAAGACGTAATCAAGGTTTTGAAGCGCTTCGATGACGGTCGCCTGCGCGACGGCCAATGACCGCACCGCTATCAGGATATCTATGATGGGTTTGGCAGCCAGGCCGGGGATCGCAGTGCTTCCAAAATGCTCTAGTCCTATGATCTGCGATGGATCAAGGACCGCCCGCAACCGCTTGGCCTCTTCCTCGAACAAGAGCGGCCATCGGGGATCGTAATCGACGATCTCGATTGCATCCATTTCCTCGGCTCCACAACTCGGCCCGCTAAGACGCCGTCGTTAGGCGCTGCCGCTAAAGGGCAGCTGTGGCTATCGCACAGAGCGGAAGTTTTCCTCTACGAAAGCGATCTGCGCGAGCACTGCTCGGGTGATGTCCATGTCGGTCTTAGTATCGTGGACGAAAAAGCTCTTGCCTCGCTTCTTCATTGCCGCCAATTCATCTAGTGACACAGCCGGTCTACCCCCACTTCCGGAAATGCCCGTGCGTTACAGCTCGGGGAATTGATGGGTTTCGCAAGAGCTCTACCCATCCCTACTCCCCGACCTCGGCCAGTGCGCAATCTATTGGAAGTCATGATCGTTGCTTCACGTCAGGATAGCAGTTCGCGGCAGCCGAGATCGTCGACCGCCAGCATGATGCGTTCGAGATTGGGCCACCAGACCCGCGGCGGGATGTTGGATGCTGCTTGCTCGATCGGTCTGAGGATCAGCCAGAGCACCGACAAGCGATAATCGTCGTGCAGCGCCCGGCGGTCGTAACCGCTCACGCCGTTCGCCAGCAGCGCCGCGTGGTAGCGATCGAGCAGCAGCTGCTCGATCGCGCGCCGCATATCGGGAAACCAAAGCATCGCCATCATGTAGGCGATGTCGGTCGTCCCGGTGTCGATGCTCCAGCCCTCCCAATCGATCAGCTGAACCTTGCCGCCGCCGTCTCGCGGCAGGAAGCAATTCCACCAATGTGCATCGCCGTGACTAAGCGTCAGGTCGCGGCGCGCACGATAGCGCGCGAGCAGCCGCGGTGCCCGATCCAGCAGTCGTTCGTAGAGTCCACGTCGTTCGGGAGGCATAACCTGGCCGAAGCGGTCGGCGAAATTTGCGAACCGCTCGGTGAAACCCTGCTGCAGGTATCGCTCCCACTGCTCATCGGGCCAGCTCCCTACGGAAACGCCCAGACGGGGGTCGCCCCACCAGGCGGCATGACATCTCGCCCAGGCTTCGACGATGCTCTCGCATTGCCCCGGGGCGGGCGGCAGTGGCCATTCGGTGGCGAAGAAATGTGAATCCGTCAGGTCTTCGAGCAATAGATGCCAGGTGCTGGTGTCCGAGGCCGCGACGGCCTCGAAACAGCGCGGCACCACCCGTATCGCCGAAGCGAGGTCGCGGTAGAATGCGATCTCGCAGCGGTTCGCATAAGACGGCCTACCGGTGCCGTCGAGATGGCCCATTTTGAGAACGAGTGAACTCGGGGCGTCGGCGGCGGCACCCTCATAGCTCAGGCCCAAACGGAATGTGTGCGATCGCTGCTTCTTCAACGAGTTCATCACCGCGACGTTGCAAACGCGTGCCTCTCTGAGCCAGCCGGATCGACGAAGCGCTTCGGTGAGATACTCGGCGTCAGCCGCTTTTGGCAACGGGTCCGCCGTCATATCAATCCACACTGACACCAGTTTTCGGCCACGACTCTTACCACATATTCAGCTACCCGTGTCACATTTAGGTCAAGGGCCATGGTCAGCAGGCTGGTGGCGCAGCCGGTGTACCCCCAGCGTCAGAATCACCGTGCGGCCGCGCTTACGCTTCGTGCCACAAGGCGACACACAATGGCTTTTCGTAAACTCGGAGCGTCGATATCACTGGTGGCCGTCGGTCAGATGCCTATGTTGCAGCAGACTGTATGACTATGCTCGAACTCAATTTGCGACAGATCAAGGAAAGACTTCGCGGTACAGCCGCGGCAGTCGCCTATCGCCTCGCTGCGCCTGCGCGCCGAGATGATCGACGACCCTGAATTGCGCGCGGCGATGATTCGAACCTTGATGGGCCTGCAGCAGATGACCGAGGCAACGTTGTCGTTCGCCCGGCAGGATATTGCGGAGGAGACCCGTGCGACGGACCTCGTCGCTTTGATCGATGCGGTGGTGGAGGATATCAGGGCGATCGCGCTCGATGGGCCGGCGCGGCTTACCTTCAAGTGCCGACCGACCGCGCTCCGCCGCGCGATTGCCAACCTCGTCGAGAACGCGGTGCGGTACGGGTCAAGGGCCCGCGTCAGCCTGAAAGTCCAGCACGACGCCGTCGAAATCAGGGTCGAGGACGACGGCCCCGGCATACCGCCGGGCAAGCTGGAGGCCGTCTTCGAACGTTCGTGCGCATCGAGCCCTCGCGCAACGAAGAGACCGGCGGCATCGGGCTCGGCCTGGCGATCGTGCGCTCAGCCGTTCAGGCGCACGGTGGCGAGGTCGTTCTCGCGAATGGCGCAAACGGCGGCCTTTGTGCGCGCGTGACGCTGCCTCTCGCGGCCTGAGCCGTTCGCGAGAGCGGCGCATCGCGCGTCTCGGCGCGGGGGGCATCCGAAGCCACGCGGCGCAGGTCAGGCCGGCCTGAATCCGGCCTCGGTCAGCGCGGCACGGGTCCCATTTGAGGCGAGCGAATCGAGAAACGCGAGTACCGCCGGCCGTTGCCTGCGTGCCGTCACCAGCGCGAAATCATAGTGCTCCTCGGCAAACGGGATGAAGCCGAGCTCGGCCGCGTGCGCGACGGGTGCGATCGTCATGCCCCAATCGGCGCGGCCCTGCGCGACCGCCGCGGCAACCGCGTTGTGCGAGCGCGGCTGGTTCCAATAGCCGTCGGGGCGGGCGCCGCCGAGCAGCCGGTCGATCAGGATGCGTGTGCCCGCGCCCTGATTGCGGTTGACCATGATGCAGGCTGGGTCGGCGGTTGCCGCGCGCACGGCGCCTGCGGCGCTCAACCCTTCAAACCGCCTGTCGCCCTTGCGAAACACGATGCCCTGCATCCGCCGCCAGCCCGGCACCAGCTCGAGCCCGGCGCCGAGGAATGGCGTGTTGTAGGTTTCGGTCTTGTCGTCAAACAGGTGGATCGGCGCGAAATCGCATTCGCCGCGTTGGGCCGCGGCCAGGCCGCCCAGACTGCCGACGGCAATCGAGCGGACGGCAAGCCCGGCGCGTGCCAGCCGTGTCGTCACCAGATCGAGCCCCGTGCAATGACTGCCGACGATGACGAGATCGGGCACCCGCACATGCGGCGTGAACAGGGTGACCTCGGCTTCGGTGCCGGCCGGCAGCTGGTCGGCCAATGCATCGATCCGGAGAAAACCATCGGCCTGGGCGAAGGACGTGATCGCCCCCGATCCCTTGCCCGAGGGATAGGCGACCAGGCCACCTGCGCCTTCCACCAACGAGACCATCACGAATTCGGCGCGTCCGAGTTCGGACGCAATGCGGACCGGCACTTTCGCGGTGACCTTGGCATCGGAACGCGGCGGCAGGCCGGCCA
>NZ_JBAURI010000878.1:0-4241 GCF_049581145.1 Bradyrhizobium sp. | reverse complement strand
CTCGAACACTGACCGGATTGTCCTTCAGCCACGCCAGCACCTCGGCGGCGTTCCGGTCGGGCGGAAACACCGGATAGAACACGTGGCTGATGCGGGCATCGTCGATGATCAGCGCCAGCCGCTTGATCAGGGTCAGTCCCGCGACCGCCATGGTCGGCAGGTCGAGCGCGCGCGTCATCTCGAGCTTCTCGTCCGACAGGACGGGGAACGGCAGATGCAGCCGCGAGGCCATCTCGGTCTGGTAGGCATTGCTCTGTGTCGACAGCCCGAACACCTGCGCGGCACCGGCCGCCTTCAGATCGGCGAACAGGTCGCGGAAGGCGCAGGTGTGCGGCGTGCAGCCCCGCGCGCCCGGGATCATGTCCCAGTCGTCGACCAGCGCGATCTTGCCGGGCTCGCCGGTCCGCGGATAGGCGAACACGACGGTGCGTCCCGGCAATGCGGACAAGGTGACCATCGCATCATCCGTTGCCATCAGGCTCACCGGCGGGATCGCCATGCCCGTCAGATGGGCCGCCCCGCCATCATCCGCCGGCGCCGGAATCGCGCTCCAGTCGACGTCGAGCAGGCTCTTTTGGTTCATTGCGTCATTCTCCATCGGCCGTCATTGCCTGCGACAAACCCGAAGCGTTGGCGCAAGGGAGTACTTGCGGCGAAGCAATCGAGTCTTTGCGATCCCGGATATTGGATTGTGTCGCCGCGCTTGCAATGACGGACAAGACCGTTGTGATGGGCTGCCTCCGGCCTGAATATCATCCCCGCGCCCGCATCAGGCGGCTCTTCTCGCGGCCCCAGTCGCGCTTCTTCTCGCTCTCGCGCTTGTCGTGCAGCTTCTTGCCCTTGGCGACCGCCAGCAGCAGCTTGGCCCGGCCGCGCTCGTTGAAATAGAGTTTCAAGGGAATCAGCGTCATGCCCTCGCGGTCGACGGCGCCCAGCAATTTGTTGATCTGCTTGCGATGCAGCAACAGCTTGCGCGGCCGCTTCGGCTCGTGATTGAAGCGGTTGGCCTGCAGATATTCCGGAATATTGGCGTTGATCAGCCAGATCTCGCCGTCCTTGGAATCGGCATAGGATTCCGCGATCGTGGTCTTGCCGCTGCGGATCGACTTGACCTCGGTGCCGGTCAGCGAGATGCCCGCCTCAACCGTGTCCTCGATCGCATAGTTGAAACGCGCCTTGCGGTTTTCCGCGACGACCTTGATCGGACGCTCTTTCTTCTCAGCCACGTCAAGCCTTCTTCAGGAGATCTCGGATCTCGGTCAACAGTTCGACCTCGGGCGCGGGCTTGGGCGGCGCGGCAGGAGCGGCCTCATCGCGCCGCTTCAACTGGTTCATGAGACGAATCACGATGAACAGCACGAAGGCGATGATCAGGAAATTCAGCGTCAGGGTAAGGAAGTTGCCCCAAGCCAGCACGGCGCCCTGCTTCTTCGCGTCCGCCAGATTGCCCGCCGTGACCGCCTTCGACAGCGGCGTGAAGTAGTTCGAGAAGTCGAGACCGCCGGTGATCGCGCCGATGATCGGCATGATGATGTCGCCCACCAGCGAATTGACGATGGCGCCGAACGCCGCGCCGATGATGACGCCGACCGCGAGGTCGACGACATTGCCCTTCATTGCGAATTCGCGAAATTCCTTCAACATCACTTACCTCCAACTGGTCACAGGGCAAACAATCTCGTTACCAGCCATGAGGTTGCAAAACGGCGAAAATCGAGTCGATCAGCCCGGCCAGTTGATCAGCCAGTCTAGTTGATCAGGCCTGCATGAACCATGGCGCTGCGAACCGCGCTGCGGGTGGATTCGGTTACCGGCACCATCGGCAGGCGCAGCCTCTCGTCGAGTTTGCCGAGCAGCGACAGGGCATATTTTACCGGCGCCGGATTGGACTCGATGAAGAGATTGGTATGCAGCGGCATCAGCTTGTCATGCAGCTTCAGCGCGGTCGCGACATCGCCGCGCCGCCAGGCGACATGAAACTCCGAACACAGGCGCGGAGCGACGTTGGACGTCACGGAGATGCAGCCATGGCCGCCATGGGCCATATAGCCGAGCACGGTGGCGTCCTCGCCCGACAGCTGGTTGAAGTCCTCGCCCATCGCGGCGCGCTGCTGCGAGACCCGCACCATGCTCGCGGTCGCGTCCTTGACGCCGGCGATGTTCTTCAGTTCGAACAGCCGCGTCATGGTATCGACCGACATGTCGATCACCGAGCGCGGCGGAATGTTGTAGATGATGATGGGAATGGCGATCGCGTCGTTGATCGCCTTGAAGTGCTGGTACATGCCTTCCTGGGTCGGCTTGTTGTAGTAGGGCGTCACCACCAGCACCGCGTCGGCGCCCGCCCGCTCCGCATGCTGGGCGAGCTCGATCGCCTCCTTGGTCGAATTGGAGCCGGCACCCGCGATCACGGGAACCCGGCCCTTGGCTTCCGCGATACACCATTCGACCACCCGCTTATGCTCGTCGTGACTCAAGGTCGGACTTTCACCGGTGGTGCCGACCGGGACGAGGCCGTTGGTTCCCTCGGCAATCTGCCAGTTGACCAGCGCGCGGAAGGCGGCCTCGTCGAGCGAGCCGTTGTTGAACGGCGTGACCAGGGCCGTGAAGGACCCCCGGAATGTCGTCTTGGCTGCCATGAACTCCTCCGGAACGCCGATTGCGTATCGTTTGCCTGAATAAGGCAGTCATACCGGGTCTGGCGCCCCCGCGAAAGGGCCGCCGGCCTGTTCCCCCGTGGCAGCGAGCCGGATCTCGGCCGCGATTTTGCCGCGGTGCCGGCGCAAAATCCCGGCCATTCCGTGCGCTTAATCATTAGTTAATGGTCTGTCAGCGTATTCAGTCCAATCTAGCTCCGCCCTGGGCGATCAGATGATTCGCGAAGGAACGCCGTGACAGCTTTTGCCCGCGCAGCCGCGTTGCGATCGACGGCCTTATCGACGGTACTGGTGGTCGGCCTGGCGCTCGCGGCCGGGCTGCCGGCGTTCGCGGCAGACGGAAAGGCCAAGGCAAGAATTCCACTGCCGAGACCGCGACCGATCGTACGCAACGCCGTGCTCAACGCCGCGCCGAAAAAAGCCGCGACGACCGGCAGCGTCTCGGCCAAGGAAACCGCTTCCGCGACGCCGATCCATGCGTCCGCGCTGCGCCCGCGCGCCGCTTCACCGCCCCTGCCCCACAAGCCGATCGTCCCGGCCGCGGTCGCCGCGACCTCATCGACCTCGCAAGGCGACAGCCAGGCGCTCGAGAACGTCATCGATCTCATCCGCAAGCACGACCCCGCGGCCGCGACCCAGACGGAGGCGACGATCTCCGATCCGGTGGCGCGCAAGCTCGCGGAATGGATCATCCTGCGCAGCGACGACAATGGCGCCGACGTCGAGCGGTACCGCGCGTTCATCGCGGCCAATCCGAGCTGGCCTTCGCAGAGCTTCCTGCGGCGGCGGCTGGAAGCCGCGCTGTGGGACGACAAGCGCGAGGATTCGACCGTGCTGTCCTGGTTCGAGAACGAAACGCCGCTGTCGGCCAAGGGCCGCTTCGCGCTGGCCAAGGCGCTGCTGGGGCGCGGCGATCGCGCCAATGCCGAGCGGCTGGTGCGCGAGGCCTGGCGCAACGACGCGATGTCGGAAGAGACCGAGAATGCCGCGCTCGATCAGTTCGGTGCGCTGCTCTCGGCGGGCGATCAGAAGGCGCGAATGGATTCGCTGCTCTATGGCAGCGAGCACGAGGCCGCGCTGCGCGCGGCGAAGCGGCTCGGCGCCGGCTATGTCGCGCTGGCCAAGGCGCGCATCGCCGCCTACAGGAAGGCCGAGAATGCCGGCGCGCTGCTTGATGCCGTTCCGTCGGAACTGCACGGCGATCCCGGCTTTGTCTTCAGCCGGATCCAGTTGCTGCGACGCGAGGACAAGATCACCGAGGCCGCGCAGCTGATGCTGGCCGCGCCGCGAGATCCCGCCCGCCTCTATAATGTCGACGAATGGTGGATCGAGCGACGGCTGCTGGCGCGCAAGCTGATCGATCTCGGCGAGCACCGCACCGCCTACCTGATCGCGCGCGACGCCGCGCTGCCGACCCGCGACATCTACAAGACCGAGCAGGAGTTTACGGCAGGCTGGATCGCGTTGCGCTTCCTCAACGATCCCGCGGCCGCCGCGCAGCATTTCGCCAGGATCGGCGTCGGCAGCGTCAACCCGACCACGCTCGCGCGGGCCGGCTACTGGCAGGGCCGCGCGGCCGAAGCC
>NZ_JBAURI010000877.1:0-7955 GCF_049581145.1 Bradyrhizobium sp. | reverse complement strand
ATCCCGGGACGAGACCGCGGGAACCGACGACGTCTGTTCATAAGGCATGATCCCGAAAGCCGGATAGCGCCGTTGCCGCGCGACGCCGCGCCTGGCGGGGACTCATCCGGTCTTGAACCGGCGACGTCACGCCGCCGGACTGCGGCGCGCTAAACCGCCTCGCCGCGGGCCAGCGCAGCCGCGTTGCGGATAGCGGAGATGTTGGCCTTGTAGGCGTCCGCAGTGCCGCCCTTGAACACCGCGGAGCCGGCGACAAAGGCGTTGGCGCCGGCGGCGGCGAGCTGGCCGGAGATGTCGGAGCTGACGCCGCCATCGACCTCGATGTCGATCGGGCGGCCCGCCGTCATCGCGCGCAGATCGCCGAGCTTGCCGAGCGCAGCCGGGATGAAGGCCTGGCCGCCGAAGCCCGGATTGACCGACATCACCAGCACCAGGTCGATCATGTCGATGACATATTCGATCGCCGAGATCGGCGTGCCCGGATTGAGCGAGACGCCGGCCTTCTTGCCGAGCGCGCGGATCGCCTGCAGCGAGCGGTGCAGATGCGGGCCTGCCTCGGCATGCACCGTGATGTGATCGCAGCCGGCCTTCGCGAACGCTTCCAGATAGGGATCGGCCGGCGCGATCATCAGATGCGCGTCGAAGATCTTTTTGCTGTGCGGGCGCAGCGCCTTGATGACGTCAGGGCCAAAGGAGATGTTGGGGACGAAATGCCCGTCCATCACGTCGAGATGGATCCAGTCGGCGCCGGCCTCATCGACGGCGCGGACCTCGTCGCCGAGTTTTGCGAAATCCGATGCCAGGATCGACGGCGCGATGACGAGCGGGCGAGGGGTGAATGCTGATGCCATGGCGCGTTCCGAACCCGTAAGCGTGAATAAATGTCGCCTAACACGTTAGCAAGCATTCGGGCAATCGACGCGGAAAATTCTGCCGGGTGCGGCATCGTTTGCCGTGGTTGCCGACGCCGCCCGAGATGGGAAGCCTTTGTTTTTTGGGATGTTTTTCCCTGGCACGGCGTTTGCTGCTGCAACCGATGAATTGCGCTGGCCGCTGTCGCGGCATCTGGTTCGGAGTTCCGTCATGCTGTTTGCCCTCGGCGCCGCGTCATCGCTGCTGCAAAGCTTCCAATCGCTGGCTGCATCGACGCTGTCGTCGTCGCAGTCTGCCAGCACGAGCCAGACCGCGGCAACGCCGTTCGACCCTTTCGCCGCCAGCACCACGAGCAGCGCGCCGTCGACGGCCTCGACCTCGGGAACCGGCAGCACGTCGCAGATCGCGCCGCAGACCATGAGCGCACTGCTCGCCGCACAAAGCCAGTCGGGCACGAGCGCGACATCGTCCAGCGCGACATCCACCGGCACGACATCCACCAGCCCGCAGCAATCGCTGCAGAACCTGTTCTCGCAACTCGACGCGAACGGCGATGGCGAGATCAGCAAGACGGAATTCGAGAACGCGCTCGGCGCCGGCGGCACCAACCTTGCGGCTGCCGACAAGGTCTTCAATGAACTGGACAGCAACGGCGACGGCTCGGTCAGCCTCAGCGAGTTGAAGTCGGCGCTGCAGGGCGCAGGCGGACACCATGGCGGCCATCATCACATGCATGCCGGCGCCGGCGGCAGCAGCAGCGCCTCCAGTGCCGACGGCACGTCGAGCAGCACGTCCACCGATCCGCTGCTGCAGGCGCTGGCCGCATCCTCGGCCACTGCGATGTCATCCAGCTCCTCGAGCAGCAGTACCGGACTGTACTCGTCCTCCTTGACGCCGGTCGATCCGTCGCAGCTCACGCCGAGCTCGCTATCGGCTGCATCCTATGCCCGCCTCGAGCAGCTGATCCAGAACGGACCCCAGCTGTCGACCTCCGCCACACCGCTCTCGCTCAGCGTCTGAGCCAGGTTTCACCGGATTCGACTGATGCTGCGATGTCGTTCGCTCCTGGTCGATTTGTGCGTTGCGCTTTGATTTGTATCAAATGCACCGATCATCCCTTCGTCTAAGTTCAAAAAAAAAAAGACAAGCAAATCTGCGGATGCTGAGACCCTCTATGAGGGGCGATCTGGTCCCTGGTTTTCGGTTTCAGTCTTCGTGGGTGAGAAACGCCCCAGGAGACGTCCCATGAGTATATCCAACCAACATAACGAACATGACGAACATCCCGCCTATGCTAGGCGCGATGCCGTGCAATGGCTGATGATAGTGGCCATCGTCCTGTCTGGAGCAGCGGTCAGCGCAATCTGGCTCTATCTCCATTGGTAATCGACGCGGTTCGGACAAACTGGCAATGTGGCCCGCATGAGTGGCGCGACATGCGGGGTGTTGTGAGTTCAGGAGTTCGGCAGCAGCCCGGAGGTCGCTTCGCTCATCCGGCCCATGCCTGCTGACTGGATTGCCGACCGGCGAACGGAACGAGATGAATCTGTCTCGCAAGGGCGTGCGCGGTCGGGAGATCGCGGTCGTCCGCCACGAAGACGCGGCCGATCACGGCCACCGAATTGTTCAGCGAGGAAATCTGCGTCATTCCCCGCTGCACGGCTCCCTTCCAGCCCGGGCCGCTGATGAGGAAGTCGCCGGCCTCGGTCCCTGTCGTGCGTTTGCCGACATAGGCGAAATTGACGTTTTTCGACGGATCGGTGAACTGCACGCTGTAATAGCGGCCGGCCATGTCCGGCACGTGCAAGATCAACGGCCCCTTGCGCAGGTCGAGCCAGCCGCAGACGTAGAGCGTATCGCGGTTCGTCCCGTAACTCATCAGCCTGGAACTCCCGGGCGGCAGCGCTGCGTGGACGGGATCTGCAAACAGGGCCTGGGGCTGCGTGTAGAGCGTATTGATCGGGACGGGACCGTCGCCGAACCCTTTCACCAGCAGCGCTCTCTTGTACACGGACAGCATCATGCGCGGCCAGAAGGCGATGACGAGGAACCATGTCGTGATGCAGACCGCACCGAATATGAGCAGATGTCCCATTGTCACATCACTTTGCCTTGACGACCGGCGGTACCTTGTAGGTGCCATTGAGAATGGCGGGACCCGGCTCATAGACACGCAGCCAGAGTATGAAGTTGCCTGACGGCGACGGCAGCCAGTTCGACTCGTGCCCGTGCGCGGCGGTCTTCCGGATGTGAATGTCGACCGAGCCATCGGCATTCGAGACGAGGCCGGAGCGATCACCGACGCTGTAGCGGTTGATGGGATTGGCCACAAAGCGATTTCTCGCATCACCCATCGTGAGTGACCAGAACGCGTTGTTCGGCGGGAGGCCGCCCGGCGGGAAGTGCACGATGTAGTCGTGCTCCCCGTTCAGTGGTTGGCCCGCAGCATCTGCGTTGGCCCACCAATACATCGCCTCTTCCGGCACGGTCACCGGGCCGGGAAAATATTGGGCGTGCGCGGCTCGCAGCAGCATGCCGTTGCCGGGAACGCCCAATCCGAACATGGCGATCCAGCCGTTGACTTTGGTGGCCTTGATCCTCGCGTAGGCCTGCGCCGTGACGAACGCGAGCCCGGCGCCGATCAGGAAGCCCTGCATCACGTCGAGGCGCACCGGTCTTGAATCGACAAAGAGATGCCCCAGGAAGAATGCGCGGGTGAAGAAGAAGACGCAGACCGCCGCGACCAGCGCCGCCAGGTAGGACGTGGATGTTCTGCTCATGGCGCTGACTTTGTCACTGTTGCCGGCACGATTGCCTTGTCGCGATTGCCTTGTCGCGATTGCCTTGTCACGACTGCCTTGGCGGCGTCGGCCCGACACTATATCCGTCACGGATATAAGTCAAACTCCCGGACGGGGTGCCGCCCGGGCCCGGATAGGGCTTCGGTCATCGTGGCTACGCTTGCTGATTGCCGGCAATCGCGGTCCGCGAGCGGCTCCCGTTTCCTGGTCGCAAGCGTGCGGCCTTCGCGGCGCGGCGATCGAAACGAAAGCTGTGGATGGCCGGGCGATCCGCCGTCTTGCCGGAACATATTCCCAACCGGCCGCGACGCAACCTGAGCGCGTTCAACCTGGCCGGATGTTTCCAATTCTCGCCAGAACCCAGCGCCAGAGGCGTCATATGACCAAGACATACAGGATCGATACCAGCGGGGCATCGGCCTGCACCGGCTTCGCCGAGAGCCGGCTGAACAGACTTCGCTGCGACGGCAACGGACCCGTGCTTGGAAACGACAAGCTTCATGGAATCGCTCGTTCGACGAAGCCGGACCATCCTGGCTTGATCCGGTTCGATCGCACGGAACTGTTTTGACGGTTGCCGATTGAATGAAGACCCCGGCGCACAAAGGAGTGCTCTGCCATGCGCCTTCAGACATATCGCGACGAAAGCCACTCCAGACACCTCGATTTGGTCGGCGGAGTCGTGCACCCCTGGTCAATTGACCTGATCTCCGTGGCAGCCTCGGGCCTGCTGCTGGTGGGCTTCGCCTGTGCCCTCTTGGCCCCCTGGATCCGCTAAACGAAATGCGCGACGCCACGGCGCAGGAGACGGCACCATCATTCCGTCCCGACCTGCACGCGCGGTGCTGTCACCATAACCAGAGACCGGAATGCCTTTCTTCATCGCGACCATGTCGCATCCGGACGGGGATGGCTGGAACTGGCACCTCGCCGCCCATGTGGCCTATCTCAATCATCTCGTCGCGGTGGGCAGCTTGCGGGCCTCCGGACCGCTGATTGGCACGCCGCTGCGGTCCGGCTTTCTGATTTTCACCGTGCCTATCGCGCCAAGGTCGAGGCGCTGGTGGCGGCGGATCCGTTCGCGGTCGCGGGGCTGATCGAGAGTTTGACCATCACCGAATGGGACCCGCTGTTCGGTGCGTTCGCGGCGGAATCCTCCGGGCGTCTTCCCGGGCTCGCGGCGTCCTTGCCGCCGGAGGTCTGAGCGATGCGCGAACTCTACGAACTCACGACGCTGGCGTTCCCGCTGCTTTCCGCGTCGGAGGTGGCGAAGGCTGTGCGGGACTGGGTCGCGATGCCCGATGCCGTCGGCACCCTGCTGGGCTGCTGGCGCACCGAGATCGGCCCGCTCGGACGCCTGCTGATGTTGCGCCGCTTCGATGATTCCGGCGCCCTGCAACGGGAGCGGCATCGCGCGCTGTCGAGCGCCAATCCGTTCAACGCCGGCGGGGTGATCACGGCGCTGGAGATGGACAGCTACATGCCGTTTCCATTCCTGCCGCCAGCGCGGGCTGCCAGCCATGACGCCATCTATGAATTCCGGACCTACAAACTCAAGCCGGGTGGTCTTGCGCCGACGCTCGCCGGCTGGGAAGCCGCAATCGCGCCGGCCAGGGACTACACGGCGCACCTGGTGATCAACATGTATGCGCTCGATGGGCCGCCCCGGATCACCCATGTCTGGGAGTTCGAGAACCTCGCCCAGCGTCAATCGTTGCGAACCGCAGCCTATGCCGCAGGCATCTGGCCGCCGAAGGGCGGCCCGGAAAACATCCTCGAGGCGGTCTCGGTCATCGCCCTGCCCGAGAGCGGGTGAGCTCTCTTTGCGACGCCTTTGGCGACCTCGCGCACCGTCAGCGCGCTGATCGCCAGCTCGGCGTCATCGACGGTCTTCTGCCAGGCAGCGACATTCCCGTGGGGATTCGTCTTGCCGAGTTCGCGCAGGATGTTCGTGTCGATAAGATATTTCATCCGCGCGGGCTGGTATCAGGCATCGTCGAGCGGCCTCTTTATCTCGGACTGGACGCGCGATGTCGCCGCTTGGCAGCAGCCTGCCGGTCAGGGATGTCCTCGCCATGGTCGCCAGAACAACCCGGACATGGGGCAGCCCAATTCAGCCGTGAATGCTCCCCTGGCTGTCTGAAATCTGATCTGGACGTGACCGTCGCGCGGCATTACCAGACGCCCGTCCTTTGTGCTCGAGGGGGAGAGTAGGCGTGAAGATCACCGCACTGCGCGCCGACATCGTGCGGCTGCCGCTGCCGCGCCCGATTCTTTCGGCGACTCTCGAGATCCGCTCCGCCGACGCGGTTGTCGTGTTCGTTGACACCGACCAGGGCGTCACCGGGGAGGGCCTGTGCTTCGCCATCAACGGCAACCGGCTCGAAATCCTGCGCGACATGGTCCGCTCGTTCGAACCGCTGCTGATCGGCCTCGATCCGACGATGGCCGCGTCGTTTTACAGACGCGCCTGGACGGATATCGGCTTCTTCGGCCATGCTGGCATGAGCGTCGCAGCCCTCGCCGGCGTGGACGCCGCGCTGTGGGACCTGCGCGGCCGCGCCGTCGGGCTGAACGTCTCCCGCCTGATAGGCGCCGCCGCGACCGCCGTGCCGGCCTACGCGAGTGGCGGCCTTTGGCTTTCCTCCTCCATCGAAGAGCTGCAGCGCGAGGCGGCCGACTTCCTCGCGCGCGGCTTCCGGGCGATGAAAATGCGCGTCGGTTCCCGTCCCGTCGCATGGAACGTCGAGCGTGTCCGCGCCGTCCGCGAGGCCATCGGCCCCGACGTCAAGCTCATGGCCGACGCGAACCAGTCGCTCAGCGTGCCCGAGGCGATCCGTCTCGGCCGCGCGCTGGAAGAGTACGGCCTCGCCTGGTTCGAGGAGCCGATCCCGTACTGGGACCACGCGGGCGAGGCCGAGATCGTCACCGCACTCGACACACCGATCGCCAGCGGCGAGACCGAGCACACCAGCCGGGGGATGCTGACGATGTTGCAGATGAAGTCGGCCGACGTGCTGATGCCGGATCTGCAGCGCATGGGCGGACCGACCGAGTTCATCCGCGCGGGCCACCTCGCCGCCGCGTTCGACGTGAAGCTGTCCTCGCACTTGTTCAGCGAGATGAGCCTCCCCCTGCTTGCCGCCGCGCCGAACGCGTATATCCTGGAGCACATGCCGTGGTTCGAGCCGATCTATGCGGAACGGATCGAACTGGACGGCGAGGGCCGCGCGATCGTGCCCGACCGCCCCGGCTGGGGCTTCTCCTTCGATCTGGACGCCGTGCGGCACCACGCGGGCTGAAACGACTCCAAATGCTCAGGCGCGGCGGGCACGCCCAACGTCCGCTGCGCGCCCCGACCTGACTGGTCGGGCAGGGCGGCTGATGTCTGTCGATCGGGGCAGGCCTGAAGTGTCTGGCATACGGTCAAATTGCGCGATCAGCCCGAACCGACAATTAGTCGGGCGCAACGTCCCGCCCAATTCCAATGCCTTAGCCAGCTCATGCTTATCGGTCTCTCTGACCAAGGGAGCGTGACATGCGAGATCAAGAGAACGCCACCCGACGATCCCTGCCAGAGGCGCACGCGAGCCGAGTGCAGCCGCGAGACCGGTCGAAAGGGCACCCGCAGGAGCGCTCTCCAATTGCGGGCCTTGCGTCAACCGCCTTTAGAACGCTTTTTGAGCTCCAAGGGCTTGCTTCAGTCAGACCCTATCAAACCATTGTTTCAAAATGGGCTGATGCTGCACCGGGTTGAACTCGATAATTTTGCTAAAACGCATAACCTTGGCTTTGCAAAAAGGCTCGTCGGCCAGGAACTCGTGCAGATGTTCCAGGGACTCGGCGCGGGCGACCAAAACCCCACCTGTCGGCGGAACACTCGGACCCGACAGCAAGAAGCGCCCCTCATCGTAGCCCTGCTGCAAGAACTGGCGGTGCGCAGCTATCAGGTTTGGATCACGCTGTTCGAAGGGAACAAGGTGTTCCCCTTCCAGGAAAAAATATCTCATCGCGAATCCAACCTCGTCGTCGTGAGGAAATCACTATCCATCCGGCAACCATCTGCTAGAATGTAACGAACCGGTCGGTTACATGTCAAGCGCGAAGGGAGCCGCCAGCGATGGCAAGGAGTTTGGTGGGGTTCAAAGCAGACGAGGGCGGAAAGAAGTCAGCGCGCGACAAGGTGTTCGAGGTCGCAGCCGATCTGTTTTATCGCAGGGGCATTCGCGCGGTCGGTGTTGAGACGATCGTTCAGGAGGCGGGAGTTGCCAAGATCAGCAT
>NZ_JBAURI010000876.1:0-3212 GCF_049581145.1 Bradyrhizobium sp. | reverse complement strand
GCCTTATATTCTGGGCGGCCTGCGGATCGCCGGCGGCCTGTCGCTGATCGGCGCGGTGGTGGCGGAGATCGCGGCTGGGACCGCGGGCGCGGGCTCCGGGTTGGCCTACCGGATCGCGGAATCCGGCTATCGGCTGAATATTCCCCGGATGTTTGCGGCGCTGTTTCTGCTCTCGCTGGCCGGGATTGTCATCTACGGGCTGCTGGCGCTAATTTCGCATCTCGCACTACGGCGCTGGCATGAAAGCGCGCTTGGAAAGGACAACTGATGGCGGCCAACTCCTCCGAAAAAATCGATCTCCTGATCCATGGCCCGAGCAAGCCGATCGTCAACAACGGATTTTCCGATCAGTTCGTGCTGCATCATGTCGAGAGCACCCATGATCTGGAACGCCTGACACCGGATGTCGCCGCAAACATCCGCGGCATGGCGATCACCTATAATACCGTGCGCGGCGACGCCAGGACGCTGGCGCGGTTTCCGAAGCTCGAAATCGTTTCCACTTTCGGCGTCGGCTACGACCATGTCGATGCGGCCTATGCCCGCGACCACGACATCATGGTGACCAACACGCCCGACGTGCTGACCGAGGAGGTCGCCGATATCGCGATGGGGCTTCTGATCGCGACGTTGCGCGAATTCGTCAAGGCCGACCGCTTTTTGCGCTCCGGCCTCTGGACCACCCAGCAGTTTCCCTTGAGCGCCGGTTCGCTGCGCGACCGCAAGGTCGGCATGGTCGGCATGGGCCGGATCGGGCAGGCGATCGCGCGCCGGCTCGATGCCTCCCTGGTGCCCGTGGTCTATCACACCCGCAATGCCGCGCCCGGCGTATCCTATCAGCATTATCCCGATCTGACGGAGATGGCGAAGGCGGTCGATACGCTCATCGTCATCGTTCCTGGCGGTGCGTCGACCGCCAAAATGATCAATGCCGAGGTCATGAAGGCGCTCGGGCCGCGTGGCGTGATCATCAATGTCGCACGCGGCTCGGTGGTGGACGAACAGGCGCTGATCGCGGCCTTGAGCTCGGCGACAATTCTGGCCGCCGGGCTCGACGTGTTCGAGAAGGAACCGAACGTGCCGGACCAACTGAAGAGCATGCAGAACGTCGTATTGCTGCCACATATTGGGTCTGCATCGGTGGTCACCCGCAACGCCATGGACCAACTGGTGGTCGACAATCTGAAGGCCTGGTTTGCCGGCAAGCCGCCGCTGACTCCGGTGGTGGAGACCCCTGCGAAGGCCCATTGATGCGATTCTGCATGCTTCTCGCGCTGGCGGCGCTGCTGGTTCCGGCATTTCCCGGTTCACCCGCTGCGCAGGACGCTGCGGCGTTGAAGAAGGACATGCTCGCTGTCGGGCAGTGGGAGCTCTCGACCGCCGACCGCAGCAAGACCTGCGTCGTCACCTTGAAGCCGGACACCATCCCGCAGGGCTTCGAGCTCGAGCTCGAGCCCGGTTGCGCGGCGGCGCTGCCCTTCACCAAGGACATCGCCAGTTGGAACGTCAAGGGGCTCGACATCGTCCGGCTGCAGGATGCCGCGGCGGGCGCGGTGATCGACTTCACCGAAGTCGAAACCGGAATCTTCGAGGGCGTGCGCACCGGCGAGGGTGTCTATATCCTGCAGAATCTGGCCGCCGCGCGCTCGCTGGCCAAGTCGATGGACCAGATGATCGGCGACTGGGCGATGGTGCGCGGCAACGGCACCACGATTTGCGGCCTGACCCTGACCAACAACGACGCCGGCAACGATAATTTCCAGGTGTTCCTGAAACCGAAATGCGATTCGGCGGTGGCCAGTTTCGCGCCGACGCAGTGGCGGCTCGAGCACGGCCAGATCATGCTGATGTCGGACAATGGCGAGACCTGGCGGTTCGAGGCCGACGACAACGCGCAGTGGCGGCTGGTTCCTGATAGCGCCGATCCGCTGATCCTGCTGCGGCAGTAGCGCGCGCCGCAGCTCCCATGACACGTCCTTGATGCCTCACTTGCCGGCCGTCATCATCCAGTTGGCGATGCGCAAGGTCAGCGGCGTCGGCGACAGCTTGCTGGAGACCGCCATGATCGTGTTGCGAAGCCCGGTGATGGCGACCGGCCGGCGCGACTTCAAGGCCTGGTAGCCGATCCGCGCCACCTCGTCCGCGCTCATGACCGGCACCATGCCGCCCTTGAACAGCGCGGAATTTTCCAGCCTGGCGACCGCTGCGAATTCCGTCTCGGTAGCGCCCGGGCACAAGGTCGTCACGCTGACGCCGCTGCCCTTCAGCTCATAGGCGATCGCCTCGCCGAAACTGAGGACGTAGGCCTTGCTCGCGCAATAGACCGCCATCTGCGGCCCCGGCTGGAACGCCGCGGTCGAGGCCAGCAGCATGATCTGGCCCTTGCGACGGCCTATCATGCCCGGCAGCAGCAGCCGCGTCAGTTCGGTCAGCGCCAGCACGTTGACCTGCAGCATCTCGCTGACCCGGACCGGGTCGGTGGCGTCGAATCGGCCATTGGCGCCGAGGCCGGCGGCGTTGATCAGCACGTCGACCACGAGGCCTTTCGCGGCGATCTCCTGTACCAGCGCCGCCGCGGCGCCGGGCTGGCTCAGATCGGCGCGGATGATGGTCGAGCTCGCGCCACTGGCCTTCAGCTCTCCAGCCAGGGCCTGCATCGGCGCGACGCGCCGGGCGCTCAGGATCAAATCGTGACCGTCGCGCGCCAACTCGCGGGCCAGGCTGGCGCCAATGCCGCTGGAGGCGCCGGTGACGAGAGCCAGGGGGCGAGGCGAGCGTGGCATGATGACGGCTCCGGATGGGATCAAACCGGGAAGCGATTTTCGGCCATTCTACCGGTTTCCATGTTCGGCCCGCCAATCAATTGATCGGACCGTAACGGAATTCCGGTTTCAGTGCATTGCGATTTAGGCACGATGCGCGCCAGTTAAGCCTCGCTGTCGCTTCAATCGTTTCGCTACGGACGCCGGCATCCGCTCGATACGGCCGGCGCCGTGCGCCGCTGGGACGTGGTCTGACGGCGCCGAGCAGCGGCTTGTCATGAACGGAGTTGTTGTGGATTTGGGTCGTGTGACTCCCGTTGACATAAATAAACACAAATGTTAATTAACAAGATAATTAAATACCGAGAGATCCGGCAATGGCCGCGCGCACACCGCAGCTTGACGATCTGTTCGCAGCGCTCGCCGATCCGACGCGGCGCGCCATCGTGG
>NZ_JBAURI010000875.1:0-1924 GCF_049581145.1 Bradyrhizobium sp. | reverse complement strand
GGCCTCTGTCCCGCGCGCCGCGTGTATCGCGTCGAGGACCCCGGTGCCCTGCGCGGTCAGCCCGACGAGAGTGGCCCGCCGGTCGCTGGGATCGGGCCGCCGTTCGACCAGGCCGCGGGCTTCGAGGGCATCGACGACTTCGGTAGCTGACCGGGGCGCGATATGCAGGTGATCCGACAGGTCGGACAGGCGCATGGCCTCGTGGTGGTTCAGCACGCGCAGCGCCCGGAAGTGGGACGGGTTGATGTCCCAGGGGGCCAGGGTCTGGATCGACGTCTCGCGCAGCCGTCGCCCGACGGACCGGAACGCGTCCGCCAGCGACTCGTCCCCGCTGGTCCCATCCCCGGCGGCGGCGGAACGGCCTGTCAATTTCGCTGCCCTGATCACCGGAATATCTTACCAGCAGCTACCGTTGTAGCCTCATATTGAGGTAACCTCAGCATATACTTACGCCCGAGCCCCGCCCGGCGGCGGGGCTCCCCCCGGCAGAATCGAGCAAGCACTTGGCGTCACCAGACACGAATTCACCGAACCCACCCACCACCAACTCGCAGAACGCGGGCCACGGCCGGTCCCGTGGCGCGAGAACGGTCACGGCCGCGGAGAAGGCGCAGGCACGAGAGGTGTCGCTGCGCCGCATCGGGCGGCTCTTCAAGCCCTACACCTGGCAGATGGCGATCGTCACCGCGATCATTGTCGCCTCCTCCATCGTCAGCGTGGCCTCGCCGTTCCTGCTCCGCGCGGTGATCGACACCGCCCTCCCCGACCGGAACCTGCGGCTGCTCATCCTGCTGGTAGCCGGGATGATCGGCATCGCCGCCGTGACCTCCGCCTTCGGGGTGATCCAGACCTGGATCAGTACCAAGGTCGGCCAGCAGGTCATGCACGGCCTGCGCACCGGCGTGTTCGGCCACCTGCAGCGGCAGTCGGTGGCGTTCTTCACCCGCACCCGCACCGGCGAGGTCCAGTCCCGGATCACCAACGACATCGGCGGCATGGAGTCCGTGGTCACCTCGACCGCGACGTCGGTCGCCTCCAACCTCACCACCGCGGTCGCCACCGCGGTCGCCATGGTCGCGCTGTCGTGGAAGCTGTCCCTCATCTCGCTGGTCGTCATGCCGCCCGCCATCTACCTGAGCCGCAGGGTCGCCCGCATGCGCCGGGCCATCACCACCGAGCAGCAGCGTGAGCTGGCCAACCTGAACGTCACCATCGAGGAAGGCCTGTCAATCAACGGGATCCAGCTGGCCAAGACGATGGGCACCGGGCCGTCCCTGGTCCAGCGGTTCACCGCCTCGTCGGCCCGCCTTATCGACCTGGAGCTGCGTTCCCAGCTGGCCGGGCGCTGGCGGATGGCCTCGATGAGCATCATCTTCGCGGCGATCCCGGCCGTCATCTACCTCGCCGCCGGCCTGCCGGTCACCGCCGGCACCATCAGCATCGGCACCCTCATCGCCTTCACCACCCTGCAGAACAGCTTGTTCCGGCCGCTGACCGGGCTGCTCAACACCAGCGTCTCGGTGATCAGCTCACTGGCCCTGTTCGCGCGGATCTTCGAGTACCTCGACCTGCCCGTCGAGGTCGACGACCCCGTTCACCCGGTCGAGATCGACCCGGCCCAGGTCACCGGGCACGTCCGGTTCGAGAACGTCAGCTTCGCCTACCCTGGCGCCGACCGGCCGGCCCTGGCCGGAGTCAACCTGGACGTTCCGGCCGGCCGCGCGCTCGCCCTAGTCGGCGAGACCGGATCGGGCAAGACCACCCTCGCCTCGCTGGTCGCCCGGCTGTATGACCCCGGCAGCGGCCGCGTCAGCATCGACGGCATCGACATCCGCGACATCAGGCTCACCGACCTCGCCGCTATCGTGGGCGTGGTCAGCCAGGAGACCTACCTGCTGCACACCACGGTGCGGGAGAACCTGCG
>NZ_JBAURI010000874.1:0-14735 GCF_049581145.1 Bradyrhizobium sp. | reverse complement strand
CAACGGCACCTTGATGCGATAGGGCGGCACCGACGTCATGACCGCGCCTTCGACATAGCGGCCGCCGGCGGCGTCGATCAGCGCGGCGGCACGCTGCTTGGCGCCGGGCGATGCCGAGTTGAAATCGAGATACCAGGCGCCCTGCTTCACCGCCGGCGCGCAGGCCTGCGCCACCGGCACGGCCTGGCTCGCGGTGACCGCGGACACGATGAGATCGGCCTCCATGGCCAGATCGGCATGCGACGACGTCAACGTCACGCCGATGCCCGCCGCGTGCTCCCGCAACGGCTTGTCGTGCGTGCCGCCGAGCTTGATGTCGTAGGCGCTGACCATGACGCCGTCCTTGCGCAGATCCTCGGCGAGGATGCGGCCGACCTCGCCGTAGCCGACGAGGCCGACATGCCACTGGTTGGAATGGACCGATCCTGAAACAGATGACATGGCGATCAATCGATATATTTGAGACCGGCCTTGGCGAGCGGCTCGCGCATCTTGTACATGTCGAGGCCGAGTTCGCCCTTGGCGAGCTTGGCTCGCTTGTCGGCTTCGTTGGCCTCGCGGGCCTCGGCGGCATCGGCCGCCTGCTGGGCGACGCCAGCGGGAACGATCACCACGCCGTCCATGTCGGCGACCACGACGTCGCCGGGATTGACCGCCACGCCGGCGCAGACCACGGGGATGTTGACCGAGCCCAGGCTGGCCTTGACAGTGCCGCGCGCGCTGATGGCGCGGGAAAACACCGGGAATTTCATCTCGGTCAGGTCCTTCACGTCACGCACGCCGCCGTCGATGATCAGCCCGAGCGCGCCGCGGGCGCGAAAGCTGGTCGCCAGCAGGTCGCCGAAAAATCCGTCGGTGTTCTCCACCGTGCACGCCGCAACCACGACGTCGCCCGGCTGCAGCATCTCGGCCGCGACATGCAGCATCCAGTTGTCGCCGGGCTGCAGCAGCACGGTGACCGCGGTGCCGCAGGCCTGCGCATTCGGGTAGATCGGTCGCATATAATGCTGCATCAGCCCGACCCGGCCCATCGCTTCATGGATGGTGGCGACCCCGAAGCGCGACAATTTCTCGACCGCCTGCTTGTCGGCGCGGACGATGTTGCGTTTGACGATGCCGATATTGTTCATCGAACCGCTCATGATCAGTTGCCTTTCGCTTTCAGTGCCGCATCGAGCCGCGGGAACACCCGTCGCGCATTGCCCTCGAAGATCTTGTGGCGGTCCTCGGCGCTCAGCGTCTTGGCACCCTCGATGTAGCGCCTGGTATCATCGTAATTGAAGCCGGTCTCGGGATCGATGCCGCGCACGGCTCCGATCATCTCGCTGGCGAACAGGATGTTGTCGACCGGGATGACTTCGGTGAGCAGATTGATGCCGGGCTGGTGATAGACGCAGGTATCGAAGAAGATGTTCTTCAACAGATGATCCCTGAGCAACGGCTTCTTCATTTCCTGCGCCAGGCCGCGGAAGCGGCCCCAGTGATAGGGCACCGCGCCGCCGCCATGCGGGATCAGGAATTTCAGGGTCGGGAAATCCTTGAACAGATCCGAGGTCAGGCACTGCATGAAGGCCGTGGTGTCGGCGTTGAGGTAATGCGCGCCCGTGGTGTGGAAGCAGGCATTGCAGCTGGTGGAGACATGGATCATCGCGGGGATGTCGAGCTCGACCATCTTCTCGTAGATCGGATACCAGGAGCGGTCCGACAGCGGCGGCGAGGTCCAGTGGCCGCCGGAGGGATCGGGGTTCAGGTTGATGCCGACGAAGCCGTACTCCTTGACGCACTTTTCCAGTTCGGGAATGCAGGTCCTGGGATCCACGCCCGGCGATTGCGGCAGCATCGCAGCGCCAATGAAATGATCCGGAAACAGCTTGCTGACCCGCCAGCACAGTTCATTGCAGATCGCGGCCCAGGTCGAGGACACCGCGAAGTCGCCGATGTGATGCGCCATGAAGCTGGCGCGCGGGCTGAAGATGGTCAGGTCGCTGCCGCGCTCCTTCATCAGCCTGAGCTGGTTGTTGACGATGGAGTCGCGCAGCTCGTCGTCGCTGATCCTGAGCTCGCTGGCCTTGGGCATCAGCGAGGCGTCCTTGATGCCGGCGATCTGGCGGTTGCGCCAATCCTCCAGCGCCTTCGGCGCCGTGGTGTAGTGGCCGTGCACGTCGATGATCATGGGCTCTCCTTAAGCGATCAAACCCGGTTGGGCTTTGCGGCGCATCAATGCGCTCGCCTGGACGAGCGATTCCGTGAAATCTATCCTATGGGAGTTGACCCATCGTTCGTCATTCCGGGATGCACTCCGGCCGGCGATAGCCGGTCGGAATGCAGGGCCGGAATCCATAACCACAGACCGAAATATTTCGGCAGACGCGACCACGCGTGTACGACACAACTTCTGCCGGTGGTTATGGATTCCGGGCTCGCGCAAGAGCGCGCCCCGGAATGACGGCGGAGGAGATGTCTGAAAAACAGCCGCAGGCAGATCAAGCAGGCGCATATGACGACTTTCACGGAAGCGCTCGTCTATCTCGGCGCCCAGACGGAGCCCGGCACCATCGCCTCGCCCCGCATCAGCAGGCGCGCGGTGCGCAGCAGGGCGGCGCGGGTGACGTTCTGCGGATTTTTGGCATCGACCTCGATCTCGACGCTGAACTCGCCGGTCGGATGTTCGACCGAGACTTTCTTGATGTGCCCCGGCGGCAGCGACGCGATCCCCTTGGCCGTCGAGCCCTCCAGCACGCAGGCGGTCGCGACCGTCACCGCCGCCAGCACGCCGATCGCATCGTGGCAGACATGGGGAATGAAGCTGCGCGTGCAGATGCTGCCGCCGCTGCGCGGCGCGGCCACCAGCGTCATCTTCGGATAGTTCTTGGCGGTGACGTCGCCGAGCTGCATCGCGTGCCCGCAGGCGATCCGCAGGCGCTCGATCCGCGACTTCAGTTCGGTATCGGCATTGAGCTGTTCGACGCTCTCATAGCCGGTGCGGCCGACGGCTTCGGCGGCGAAGATCACGAGCGGCATGCCATTGTCGATGCAGGTCACGTCGACGCCGTCGATGCGGTCGCGGACATGGCCGGTCGGCAAAAGACCGGGCGCGACCGAACCGGCGGTGTCGAGGAAGCTGATCGTGATCGGCGCCGACGTGCCGGGCGCGCCATCGATCCGGGCGCTTCCCTCATATTCGACATGCCGGCCGGGCGTCTGCACCGTGATGTCGCATTGCATGTCGGTGTTGAGGGTCAGCACGCGCGCCGTGGTGGTGCCGTCCGCGGGCTGGATCAGACCGGTCTCGATCGCGAAGGGCACCACCGCGGCCAGCATGTTGCCGCAATTCGGGGTGGTGTCGACCGTGTCCTTGTCGGGCTGCAATTGGGCAAACAGGAAAACGAGGTCCACGCCCGGCCGCTCGCTCTTCGACACGATGCCGACCTTGCTGGTCAGAGGATGCGCGCCGCCGAGACCGTCGATCTGGCGGCGATCGGGCGAGCCCATCACCGCCAGCAGCACCTTGTCGCGGGTCGGCACGTCGGCCGGCATGTCGGAGGCCTTGAAAAACGGACCTCGTGAGGTGCCGCCGCGCATGAAGAGGCAGGGAATCGCTGTCTGCATGGAATTCCGGTCCGGGATCGATCGATGGCCGCACTCTGACGAGTTGCGTGGGCTCTCGCCAGCGGCTGCCCCTCTATATCAGCTATTCCAGCCAGGCATAGCCGATCGCCAAAGCCATGCTGAAATGGTCTGGAAACCGATGGCTTGTTGGATGGGTCGAGAATCAGGCCCTTCTCGCGGCGCAATGCGCCCGAGTTGTTGCCTCGACAATTGCGCCCATGAAGACAGAGGGCGCGCGGGAATGCCGGGTGCCCGATGCACCCGCAGCCTCGTGTGCGACTTGGTCGTAGTAGAAGGCACACGAGTATTCACAGCGGTCGCACCGGAAATCACCCGGCTCGCCGCGCGCAATGGTTTTTCAGGTTATACGTGCTCTCCTCGGTGACCAAACGCTTGGTCGCCACCGTCGTCAGCAAAATTGCTTCCGCCGACTTAGCGCCTGCATTGGAGCGCCAGGACCACACGACTTCCCCGACCGCGACGGCACCGTCCGTCCGCGTGATGCTGACCGCTCACCGACCTCAGTCCGCCCTGCGACCCGCGTGTCACGCCCGACACCGCCGCGGTCCACCGCATTCCGTCCCCCGCGTCCGTGACGATTGCGGACGCCCCTCAGTGGGAACAAGACGTGAATGTTTGGGATGGCGGCAAGCTGGATTATTCAACACCATCGAAGCTGCGCACAGCCATTCACAAGTTCGTCGCGCGCCTTGACGCCCATCTGACGACGGAGCAGCGCGAACGCCGACGGCCGGTGCTGCTGATGACCGGACATTGATGTCAAGGACGACATCAGCTCGGATCAAGCGCGGGATCCGCGACGACAGCCTGCAGTTCCGCAGCATCAACAGATACCATTTTTTCAAAACGGGTCCGGATTATGCAAGACGGTTTTGCCTCGCCGGCACTATGGATACTTCGAATGAGCCGGAAGCCAAGGCCTTTCACCTACGAGGCCGCTTGTTCCGAATTCGATGTCCCGGACGACATGATCTGGCTCGCAACTCGCAGGGAGATCGATCATGGCCATCTCAGGATTCTCCGAACTTCGGGTTCCGGGCGATCACGGCAGCATCTACGTTCGCGATTTCCCCGGTCGCGGGCCCGCTTTCGTCGTGTTGCACGGCTTCCCGGACAACTCCCTGATCTATGACGAACTGATCCCTCATCTGGTATCGGCCGGTCGGCGAACCGTTGCCGTCGACTTCCTGGGCTTTGGCGCCTCGGACAAGCCGAAAGCCGCGCGCTACAGCTTCGCACAACAACTCGGCGACCTGGAAGCCGTCGTCGAAACCTTGAAACTCGATCAAATCATTCCCGTTGGCCACGATGCCGGCGGCCCGGCGGCTGTCAACTTTGCCCTGAAGCATCCGGATCGCGCGGCAGCCATTATTCTGATGAACGCGTTCTATGGCGACGCGCCCGGACTACGGGTCCCGGAACTCATCGCGCTTTTTTCCCGGAAAGAACTGAAAGCGCTGCAGGACCATTTCCTGTCGAGCCCGCAGCAATTTGCCTGGTTACTGGATTTTCAGCGCGAACGGCTGAAGACAATCCTGAAAGACACGCAGAAAACCCGCTACATGGAGGTTCTCGGACCCATCATCGATGACAACTTCAGGCAAGGCGCCGGTCCGGCTTTTGCGCAAATGACCTTTCAACTGACCGACGAGATCGCGGCCGGCACGGCCCGTCTCATCGATTTCAGAAACTCTGATGTTCCGCTTCTGATCATCTGGGGACGAGCAGATCCCTACCTTCATGTCTCCGTTGCCGAATATCTGCGTTCGCAGGCGAAAAATGCCGCCCTTCATGTTCTCGAGGCCGGGCATTGGCCGCAGATCGACGAGGCTGCCGAAGTTGCGCGCATCATACTCGGGAGTCACTGAGCCCGACGACGCACAGCGGCGGCCGATATCACGAGCGCCCTTCGCGGAGAAGACAACGATGGCGCCGTTCCGACTTTTCGGCGAGGCGCAGCGCGAAACGAAAACAACGCCCGCAACGGATCACATGCCGCTGCATTGCCTGAAGGACCCTGCAGCTAGGAGACACAAGAGATGCACGACAAAGCAAGCCTTGACTACACCAGCCGCTGGGCTCCGGTCGCGCCACGATTCATAACGCTTGGCAACGGAGGTCCCGAGGTTCGCTACCTTCAATTTGGCCAAGGACCTGCTCTGGTTTTGATGCACACCGTGCGCACGCAGCTCGATCTGTTCCAACGCGTCATTCCCCGACTCGCAAATGACTTCACTATCTATGCCCCGGACTATCCCGGCTTCGGCTGGTCTGAAATTGTGCCCAATGCCGATTATCAGGAGCCCACGCTGCGGCAACACATTTTGAACTTCATCAAGACGCTTGCGCTTGGCGACGTCACACTCGCCGGAGAATCGATGGGCGCAACACTGGCGTTGACCGTCGCGTCAGAACTCGGCAGCCGCGCGCGTCAAGTCGTCGCGTTCAATACGTATGACTATTTCCCGGGACTGGAACGAGCCAATCTTCTTGCATCGGTCATCATCAAATCGGTCCGAGCGCCCGTGATTGGGCCGGTGTTCGCCGCGCTCGAAAACAGAGCGATCGTCGACGGAATCGTGAAGGGCGGCGTCGCCGATCCGCGGTCATTGCCGGCGGAGTTTATCGATGAGCTGACAAGGGTTGGAAAGCGTCCAGGCTATGCGCGCGTGGCCCGCGCGGTCTACAAGGCTTTGCCGAGCTTTGTCGCGGCTCGTTCGCTGTATTCGTCGATCACAATTCCCGTGACGCTGGTCTATGGAGATCATGACTGGTCACGGCCATCCGACCGCGACGCCAACCTGTCGCTGATCCCTGGGGCACGAATGATGACCATCCCACATGCAGGCCACTTCTCATCGATGGAACGTCCGGATGAATTTGCCAAAATCTTGATCCAATCCAAATTCGACCGGGAGAAGGCTACTCGACTTGCCTCCGTCGGGAATGGCTCTTGAGGCGCTACGCGGTCTTTTGGCCGCAAGGCAACGAAGAGAAATACCGCATGGCTACCAGACGAGCGATGTCGTGAAAGTAGTCATATGGCAGCGTGACTTCTCACCTGCCCCGCGTAGCGGTGGGGAGGGGTCGTCATGCCCCGGGGCTCGTCCCGGGCATCCACGAACCTGCGGTGCTGCCGGAGACAAAGACGTCATGGCCGGGACAAGCCGAGCCATGACGGAGAAGGTGGATGGCCGGGACAGGCCCGGCCATGACGGAGAGGGTGGATGCCGCCAACGCCGCGCGGCGGCAGCAGAAGTCGCAACGGCCACCGCCGCCCTCTCCCCGCAACGCGCTGCGCGCGCGGAGGGACGACATGATTCGAACTTCAAAATCGCTGAACCGCAACACGACCGGCGGCTGGCGCTGCATCCTGGCCGCCGCTTTCATAGGGATCGTTCCAATGCCGATATCGGCTCAGTCTGCTGCCCCCACTGATACGGCGCTTGCCGTTCCCACAATCAAGGTGCTGGCCATCGGCAGCTTTACCGCAAAGGCGACAGCGAACGGTTGGAAGCCGATGTTGTCCAGCGAAATGCGGCAGACCGCACAATTGTATCTCGCCGGCAAGATCGACCAATGGTACGTGAGGCAGGATCAAGGGGGTGTCGTGTTCGTGATGAATGTCACGACCACCGCCGAGGCCCATGATCTCCTCGACAAGTTGCCTCTGGGCGTCGCCGGCTTCATGCAATTTGAGCTTATTCCGCTCGGACCGCTCAGCCCGATGCGGACGTTGCTGTCTGAGCCCAGGAATTAATGGTGTGCTCGGCGGCGATGCCGCCTTCGTTCACGACACCATCTCGATGCCCGTCAGCAGCGCGGCTCGCGCCCGCCTTCCCGGCGACAATGCCTGGATGCTGTCTGCCTGCAAGGCGCTGAAGCGAACGCATCACAACCCGGAAGGCCTGAACGCCATCGAGCGAGTGCCAGCTTTTGCACCAACTGCTCTTGCACGTATCGTCGCCACAGGCCGGGGCCGTGATGCGTTCAAGTTTCCGTGTTCGATTGTCCGAGGGCACGCTCATGGTATTCTATAGCTGAGGCGGAGGCACGACCGCGCGGCCACCGGCTTCCGCCGGCGCGGTCTTTGCAGGGCCGCGAGGGCGCTGAATATGGCGTCATGATCGCGGAAAGCCCGCATGGAAAATACCAGCTTTGAGCACCGTATGGCCGAGAGATTCGGCTTGGATAAAGCGCCTACAGCTTTTGCGCACAGGCAGGCGGCGGCTCCTATCGCCTTCACTCGGATTCGAAGCGGAGGTCTCGGGGGCGGGCCGACCAAGGAGACAGCGACGGACGCCTCCGTTTGCTTCCACGTGGCTCTGGCGCCGCAACCCAGCCTTGGACATTGGCTGGACCGCAAATATATCGAACTCGCTTCATTCGCGCCCGGGGACGTCGTTGCCTACAATCTTTCCACGACTGCAATCATCGCGAACATGAACCCGAAATATGACAACGTCCGGTTCGACCTGCCCCTGACGACGTTTGATCAGCTCGCGCAGGAAAGAGCGTTCCGCCGCGTCGGCAAGATACATACGACGCCAGAAAACGTCGCGGACCCCGTGATCCACGGGCTTGCCCGGGCGGTTTTGCCGGCCATAGAAGATCCCGGCGCAGTCTCAGCGCTCTATCTTGATTCAATCGCGCTGGCGTTTCATGAACACGTTTTTCATCACTATGGGAATGGCGTCGGGGGCATCGCGTTCAATGAAGGCTTGGCACCATGGCAATTGCGCCGAGTAGAGGCATTCATTGATGCCCACCTCGGTGGAGACCCTTCCGTTGCGGATCTCGCAAAGGAATGCGGACTTTCGGCGGGATATTTTGCAAGAGCATTTCGTCGGTCGACAGGCATCTCTCCCCATCGCTGGCTGATCGGACGGCGTATCGAACGCGCCAAAGAACTGCTCTCCAAAAGCGAACTCTCATTGGCTGAGATCGCGCTGGCATGCGGCTTTGCCGATCAAAGTCATTTCACGCGCGCGTTTACGCGTCTCGCGGGAGAGGGTCCGGGTAAATGGCGTCGATACCGATGCGACGAGCCGCCGGGGCTGCCATCATCTCAAGCAAAACAACACCCCTCCAACAACGCGAGGCAATGATCCGAATATCTCTCTGATCCGAATATCTCTCGCCGTATTTTTGCAGGTGCCACCACTGCTGTTGAGAGCTCATTGGCGACAGATTGCAGCTCACAGGGCGGCTTGGAGCCACGCGGTCCACGCGAGGAACAGGTGCACCGCCGGGCCACGATCACTTGCGCTCGCCGAAATCGCGCGTCGGCCCCGAATCGCAACCCCAGTCGTCGGGAAACAATCCCCGCGCACGTCGCGATGGAACGAGGAATACGGCCAATCCCGCACGGGGCCGACAAGTCCGTGCTTGAGCGGATTGATATGGCAATATGCGACGTGTCGCGCGTCGTACCGAGAAGAATATTGCGCATCTTCCCGTCCTCGTAAGCAAATACGAGAGTATCCATCACCAGGATCCCGAGCGGATTATCCCGATAGAGGGCGACACAAACGGCCGGCATCGTGCCGCCGCGAAACAGCCCGCCATATCGCTCGTATGGCGGGGTGATTTTTGCATCGCGCATCAGGTTGCGATAGCGATAATGAGCCCGAATCGGCTCAACCACGGCATTCCAGCGTCGTGCAATGACGGTGCGAGATGGGAGCGTAAATTTCTCACCGTCATTGCGAGCGCAGCGAAGCAGTCCATCTTGCAGCGGCGCAAGTCTCCGGATCGCTTCGTCGCAAGGGCTTCAATGACGGGGGATTCTCAACGCGTCGATTGCGTGGGGCACGCCACCCCGAGATCTCGGGCTGGTTTCAAAGCACCGGCGGTCGCGCAGTCCGACATGCCGGAGCAGATCGATTAGCGCGGCGAGGCGTCGCTCACGACAAGGGTCGATACCGAGGCCGGAATCGTCCAGGAAGCCGGCGCCGCTGCGCAGGCCGATGCGGCCTTCGCGCTGAACGGCCATGCCCATCGCAAACGCGGCGATATTGCGGCCGCAATCGTCGCCTATGGCGAGGCGATATCGCCTGGTCGCCGCGACACCTTTCCGGAGCTGGCAGACCTTCGCGGGGGTTGAGAGAAAATGGATCTCGATGATCGGTCTAAAGGCAGCCGGAAAGCGGCGGGTCGGTATCTCTGGGTCGTCCTCGTTGTCATCGGCATTGGCGTCTTTGTCTGTGCCAACATGCTCTGGGACAGCTTGTTTGGCACCTCGATCAACGGCTCCATCATTGCGGAAGGTTCGGAAGTTGGAAGCTGGGTGTTCGCGCCAGACATCTGCGAGTCAGGCTTCCGTCGAAGCTTCTATGGCGTCAGAATGTTCTCCAGTCACGATAGCCATTTGGCATTCGTCTATGTCGAGGACCCCACGCAGGGACGCTCGATAGAGGTGAAAGTTCCGGACAAGGACGAGGGGTATCGGTTCTTCGAGAAGGACTGTGGGACCTTTGAAGCTTCCGTGCAAACCGGCGCGTTGATCAATAGTGTGAGGTCGATCGGCGGCACGATCAATCTCAGCTGCGAAGCACAGGGCGGACGCGTGCGGGGGTCCCTCAGGTTCGAGAACTGCCACTGAGCCTGCCGGCAGCAGAGCGGATCGGTTTGCTCGATGCGCGTTGACCGCATCGGTTCCTGCCGGAGCCGGGGCCGCGCAAGCGCGGGCCCGGTGGGCGTCATCCACCGCTTTCGAGCCACGCGGTCCACGCGCGCAGCAGGTGCTACGCCGGGCCGCTATCATCGTTGGATACAGCAGGCGGGATGGCATCGTCGACCTGTCCCCTGCGGAGGTTGAAGCGGCGGATTGCCGGCGCCTGGCGCGGCCCAGTCCGCTACAATCCGCCCTACGCGGTGTCATTTGCATTTCGCGACTGATTGGTCTATATATTGACCGTGACGCACCAGACGCCAGCTCATTTGCCGCGTGGCCGGCCGCGTGGTTTCGACACGGACGCCGCGGTCGAACGTGCGATGGGTGTGTTCTGGTCGCGCGGCTATCACGCCACGACCCTTCCGGACCTGCTTCGGGCGACGAAGCTTTCGCGTGGCAGCCTCTATGCCGCTTTCGGTGACAAGCACGCGCTCTTCCTGCGGGCGCTTGATCGCTATATTGCCGACGCGCTGGCGCGGATGGATGTTGAACTGGGGCCGCGCAGCGCGCCAGTCGACGGTTTGAGGAGCTGCCTTGCGGGTTACGTCGACCGCACGAGCGATGCCAAGGGCCGGCGTGGCTGCCTGCTGGTGGCAACGGCCATGGAGCTGGCTGGCCGCGATGCGGATGTCGATCGTCGCATCGGCAGCTTCTTCAGGGCCATGGAGGCCAGGCTGGCAGCGGCACTGTCGCGGGCGAAGGCCGCAGGCGAGTTGGCGGACGGCGTCGAGCCTGCGAGCGCGGCGCGACTACTGGTCTGCTTCGTCGAGGGGCTGCGGGTGATCGGCAAGACGGCACCGACACGGACCACGACGCAAGCCACCGCTGACGCTCTGCTCCGCTGCCTCATCAGGTAGTCGAACCCATGGACGCACTCGGGATCATACGCGTCGATTTATAGACCGATCGGTCTTGAAAGGGAGGTGCCATGTCTTTCATTCAGATCGCTTGTGCGGTACTGGTACCTCTGCTCTGGGGCTATCAGTTCGTCGCAATCAAAGTGGGAGTGGTCGAGTTTCCACCGCTCTTCTTCCTCGGACTGCGCTTCCTCGCCATCGCGCTGCTGCTCATTCCATTCGTCAGAAGGCCGACACGTCAGGAGTTCGGCCCTGTCGCTGTCATCTCGGTCTTCCTTGGCGGACTGAATTTCGGGCTGTTCTATGTGGGCATGCGGCTCGGTTCAGGCAGCATGTCTGCGGTCGCCTATCAACTCGCCACGCCCTTCACCATCCTGTTGGCCTGGCCGCTGCTTGCGGAAAGGCCGTCGCTGATGACGTCCGCCGGTGTGTTGCTTGCCTTCGGCGGCGTAGCCGTGTTGGCGGCCGGGCCGGGCCTGACTGCGAATGCTTTACCGATCCTGCTGGTGGTCGGAGCAGCCTTCGCGTTCGCGGTCGCCAACGTCCTGACCAAGCGCCATGGCCCCTTCGATCCCTTGATGTTGACGGGGTGGTCGTCACTCTTCACGGTGCCGCAGGTCATGTTGATGTCGCTTTTGCTTGAACACGGACAGCTGGAGACCCTTGTCACGGCGGACGAACGTGGCTGGATGGCGCTGGCCTACACTATTTTCATCGGAGGAATTGTCGGGTTCAGCCTTTGGTTCTGGCTGATCGCCCGCTGCACCATGGCCCGCGTGGCACCGTTCGCCCTGCTGCTTCCGGTGTTCGCCCTGATTTCGAGCGTGATGTTCCTTGGCGACCGCATGACCCCGACGTTGGTCATCGGAGCGCTACTCGCGATCTCGGGCGTCGCAATGACGCAAGTGAGATCAATCGCCCGACCACGTCTATGAGCAGATGCCGACTGACTCGTCGTTTGTTATTTGTTCTTATTTGGCCATCCGTTCTGGATATGAGCCATGCATAGCCGTCCGAACGAAATGCGCAACAAATCGATGCGTTCCGCGCAGATATGCGCATGGTCGAAACCGGGATGCTCAAGCAGATTGCCCATGACCAGGCCAGCACCGCCGCCCGCGCGGTTGCTGGCGGAGGGAAAAGACCTAACCTCGATGATCGCGGAGTTCACGGCGTTGGGCGGCCCGGCGGCGTTGCTGCCGTCGATGAGCGACTGAAGCAAAACTATCGGCCCGTGAAGGGCAAAGTTCTGGGAGGAATTCTTGCGACGGAAGGCGAGGTCAGAACGTCCGTGGTGGAAGTTGTTCTGATGACGCACATTCCTGCCCTGAACAATCGCGACTAACTAAATGCGATGGCCTAGCTCGCGGGGCGGATTGGAGCCCGCCGGGGCCGCGCAAGGCGCGGTCCAGTAGGCTCCAATCCGCCCTGCGTGCCGACGGCGGTCATGGCCGCGCTCGTGCTGCTCTTCGTCGTGGGCCGTGTCGCGGCATTTCGATGACCGCGCGGCAGAGCGATCGGCCGACACTCTTCGGCCAACCTTGCACCGCAAAACATTCCAGATGAGGGGGGTGAACTACATGGGGGGGCTGAAGTCGACGCCGAACTGCGCCAGCGCAAGAAACAGCATCGATGCTGCCCACAGGAACGGAGCCATCACGGCAAAATGGGAAGTTTGATGGGATGATCGGGACTGTTGGAAAAGACCTTCAGCTATGGCACTCATTATCTGCCCCTTTTAGTTGCAATGACGAGAACTTAATCCAAACGCGTATCGGTCACCTTTGGTCGGGATGTGCGGGTTCTTTAAGGCCGGCAGGCGGCCCTTTTGGTTCGACACTGTGATCGATTTTGGCTCATGCTGACTCCCGCGTCGGCAAGAGCGACGGTCAACGTCCACAGAGCTACCAGCAAAACCGCTGTGATGAACCACAAGACGAGCGAGTCCATGAAAGCGATGACATCATGAGACCAATCCCATGGGGCGCCCCACCATCGGTCATTCCGGGGAGACGCTAAGCATCGAACCCGGAATGACGTCGTTGTTGATTGTTGCCGCCAATTGATATGATGCGAAGTTTGGAAACGCTGAACTTGGCAGTAACCCTAGCCCGGCAGCGCGCGGACCAGGGCGGTCAACAGCCGCATCGCCTGCTCGGTCAGCGGCGTCGGCCGCCGGTGCGCGGAGACGGCCATGCAGAGCACGCTCTCGAGCTCAGGTTCGATCAGCCGGCGCATTGACAACTCGCCGGCGCGGGCCGACGCCGCGACCCCGCTCGCGGTGAGCACCGCATGGCCGTAGCCGGCGCAGACCAGGTCGATGATCGACGGCACGCTCGAGACTTCCCAGGCAATCTCGAGCTTGATGCCCGCAAGCGCGGCTTTGGTCTCCAGCAGCCGGCGCATGACATGGACCCGCTCCGGCACGATCAGCGGAAAGCGCGGCAGCTCGGTCATCGGCAGCGGCAGCGCGCTCCTGCGCTTGCCCTTCGCAGCGCGGCTCACCAGCCCCAGCGGTTCACGCCACAGCGGCGTGATCTCGAGTCCGGGCTGCGCCTCGGGATTGTAGATCAGGCTGACATCGACGCGGCCCGACGTCACCCATTCCACGATGTGGGTCGAGAGCCCCTCGACGATCGACAACTTGGCGGCGGGAAGCTGTTTCTTGAATCGATCGATCAAGGGCAGCGTCAGCTGGCGGGCGATGCTGGGCGGCAACCCGACCGTCACTCGTCCGACCGGCTGATCGCGGCTCGCGCCGAGATCCTCGCAGGCGTGCGCCACCAGTTGCAGGACCGCGACGCCGTGGTCGAACAGCCGCTTGCCGGCATCGGTCAGCGCAACGCCGCGGCCGTTGCGCAGGAACAGCTGCTGGCGCAGTTCGGTCTCGAGCCCGCGCACCTGGCGGCTCAGCGCCGGCTGCGCGACGGCGAGCACGGTCGCCGCCTTGCTGAAGCTGCCGAGCTGCGCCACCTGCACGAAATATTCGAGCTGCTTGAGGTTCATGCGCGCAAAACGCCGTGGTCGCGCCCGCCTATTGCTTCGGGATTCCGGCCTTGTCGATCACCTTGCGCCACTTGTCGATGTCGGACTTCAACCGTGCTTCGATCTCCTCGGGCGAACTGGCCCGCGCCTCGATGCCGAGCTCGAGCAGCCGCTGCTTCACCTCATCCTCGGCCAGGATGCCCTGCAAGGCCTGATTGAGCACCTGCACGATCTCCAGCGGCGTGTTCGCCGGCGCAAACAATGCATTCCACGACACCACGTCGTAATCGGCGACGCCGCTCTCCTTCAAGGTCGGAACATCCGGCGTGCTCGGCGAACGCGCCGCGCCGGAGGAGGCCAGCGCCCGGAGCTGGCCTGCGGCGAGGTTGCCCTTCATCGACGAATAGCCGTCGATCGCCAGCGCGACATTGCCCTGGATCAGCGACACCATGAGATCGGGCGTGCCGCGATGCGGGACGACCTGGAAATCGATGCCGGCCACGGTCTTGAACAGCTCCGCCGACAGATTCTGCGTGCTGCCGATATTGATCGTCCCGACATTGAGCGCGCCGGGCTTGGCCTTGGCC
>NZ_JBAURI010000873.1:0-3460 GCF_049581145.1 Bradyrhizobium sp. | reverse complement strand
TCGACCTATATTCCCGCGCATATCGAGAACGGCAAGTTCGTTCCCGGAGCTGAGAAATGAATACTGCACGGGTGCTGGATGCGCCCTGGCTCAAATCCGGTCCGACTGCCCGCGTGCTTTCGCTCCTGAACGACAATGGCGAGGAAGCGCGCGTGGTGGGCGGCGCGGTTCGTAACGCGCTTCTCGGTATTTTGACCGGCGATATCGATATCGCGACCACGGCGCTGCCTGACGAAGTGATCCGGCGCGCCAAGGCAGCCGGCATCAAGAGCGTCCCGACCGGCATCGCCCATGGCACGGTGACGCTTGTGATCGAGGCGCAACCGTTCGAAGTCACCACCTTGCGCCAGGACACCGAAACCTTCGGCCGCAAGGCCAAGGTCGCGTTCGGCCGCGATTGGGTCGGCGACGCGCAGCGGCGCGATTTCACCATCAATGCGCTCTCTGTCGGCGCCGATGGCGTGCTGCACGATTATGTCGGCGGCCTCCCGGATATCACGGCGCGGCGTGTGCGCTTCATCGGCGATCCCAACCACCGGATCGCGGAGGACTACCTTCGGGTGCTGCGCTTCTTTCGCATCCACGCCGCCTTTGGCGCCGGCGAGGTGGACCGCAACGGCTACCTCGCCTGCATCGCCGCGCGCGCCGGGCTTGCCACGCTGTCGGCGGAACGGCTGCGGATGGAAATGCTGAAGCTTCTGATCGCCGACGGCGCGGTCGGCGCGATCACGGCCATGGCGGATGGCGGCCTCTTGTTGCCGATCTTCGGCGGGGTTGCCTATACCGGGCCGTTCGCGACGATGATCGCGGCCGAGCGCCTGCTTGGGCTCGAGCCGAATCCGATCCGACGGCTCGCAGCGCTTGCGGTCGCCGTGACCGAGGACGCCAGGCGCCTTGCATCGCGCCTGCGGCTCTCCAACAACGAGGCCAAGATGCTGGATGCCATGGGCCATCGCTGGTGGCGACTTGCCGGACTGGACGAGGCGAGGGCGCGGCGGCTCCTGTACCGGCTTGGTGAAGACAGCTACCGCAACCGCTTGATGCTGGCCTGGGCCCGGGCGGGCAGCGACAGCGCCCCGGCGCCCTGGCGCGAGCTTGCCACCCTGCCGCTGCGCTGGCGCGCCCCGAAATTTCCGTTGAAGGCGGCCGATTTCATCTTGCGCGGGATCGCCGAAGGCCCCGTGCTCGGCCATGTGCTGACGCTCGCCGAAGATGCCTGGCTTGCCGCCGATTTCCCGCTCGACGAGGCTTCGCTCGGCTGCATCGCCGACCAGGCCGTCGGCCGTCTCAACCGTGACGGCAGGCCGTCCGCATGACTGCTGGAGCATGATTGCCGGCTTCGCCGATATCTCCGCGCTGCAACTCCTGCTGGTGGCCGCAGTGGCGCTGCTGGCCTCACTGATCGGCGGCCTTGCGGGCTATGGCACGGGCGCGCTGATGCCTTTGGTGCTGGTGCCGGTGGTCGGTGCCGAACCGGTGGTGCCGATCATCGCAATATCGGCGATCTTCACCAATTTGAGCCGCGCAACCGCGTATTTTCGCTATGCCGACCGCCGTCGCGCCCTGATCGTGATCGCGGCTGCGGCGCTGACGACCGGGCTCGGCGCCTACGGCTATACGCGGCTCAGCAGCGCGGGCGCGGCGCTCGTGATCGGCACCATGCTGATCGCAAGCGTGCCGCTGCGCCGCATGCTCCGGCGCCGCGCGGTCCGGATCGGCGATCTCGGGCTTGGCGCAAGCGCCGTCGGCTACGGCGTCGTGGTCGGCGGCACGTCGGGGTCGGGTGTGATCCTGCTGTCGCTGTTGATGGCGGCAGGGCTGGAGGGCGCCGCGGTGATCGCGACCGACGCGATGGTTTCCGTCGTCACCAGCGTGATCAAGATCTCCATCTTCGGCCTGGCCGGCGTCGTCACCGCGCAGGTTCTGGCGCTGGCGCTCCTGATTGGTGCGATCGCGCTGCCCGGCGCGTTCCTGGCGCGCGCCTTCGTCGAGCGCATGCCGGTACACATTCATGCCGCGATCCTGGATGTCGCCGTGATCGTGGGCGGCACGGTGATGATCTCGGCGGCGCTGCGGCAGCTCTTTTGACGCTTGCGGGCCTGACCCGGTCAGGGCGGCTGCGTCCTTAAGGCCATTTCACTTCCGGCGGCATCGACGACAGGATCGATTCGACATTGCCGCCGGTCTTCAACCCGAAGATGGTGCCGCGGTCGTAGAGCAGGTTGAACTCGACGTAGCGTCCGCGCCGGATCAACTGCTCCTCGCGATCGTCCGCGGTCCACCGTGTCGCAAAATTGCGCCGGACCAGGTCGGGATAGACGGTCAGGAAGGCGCGCCCGACGTCTTGCGTAAAGGCGAGGTCGGCGTCCCATTCGCCTGAATCGTGCCAATCGTAAAAGATGCCGCCGATGCCGCGTGCTTCCTTGCGATGCGGCAGGTAAAAATACTCGTCGCACCATTTCTTGTATTTTTCGTAAGGCGCAACCGTCGCGTGGGCGTCACAGGCGCCGCGCATTGCGGCGTGGAAGCTGACCGTGTCGGCGTCTTCCTGCGTCCGCCGGCGCTCCAGGACCGGCGTCAAATCCGCGCCGCCGCCAAACCACGCTTTGGTCGTCACCACAAAGCGGGTGTTCATATGGACCGCTGGCACGTGTGGATTGCGCAAATGGGCGATCAGCGAGATGCCGGAGGCCCAGAACCTCGGATCTTCCGCTGCCCCCGGGATCTGCGCCCGGAACTCGGGCGCGAATTCGCCGAACACGGTCGAGCAATGCACGCCGACCTTTTCGAACAACCTTCCATGCATCATCGACATCATCCCGCCGCCGCCGGGCAGCCCGCGATGGTCGGTGCGTTCCCATGGTGTGCGCACAAAGCGTCCCGCGCGATCGGGATAGAGCGAAGCGGGCGCGTCGTCCTCGAGCCTTTCAAAGGCAGCGCAAATCTCGTCGCGCAGGCGCTCGAACCAGGCCTGCGCGCGCGCCTTGCGATCCTCGGTTTCCGACGCATCCATCAGATGTTTCCCTGTTGTTGGGTCTGCCGCAGCGCTTCCCCGACCGCCACGGCTGCGGCCATCGCGACGTTGAGCGAACGCAGGCTCGGCTTGATCGGGATCCTGAGTCGCGCGTCGGCGGCAATGGCGACGGCTTCGGGAACGCCCGCACTCTCGCGCCCGAACAGAAGGATGTCCGACGCCCCGTAGCGAAAATCAAGATAGGAGGTGGCGGCCTTGGTGGTGAACAGCACCAGCCGATGGCCCGCGTCACGACGCCATTGCTCGAATTTCGCCCAGGAGTCGTGGCGCAGCAGTGTCACCTGGTCAAGATAGTCCATTCCCGCCCGGCGGAATGCCCGGTCGGAGACCGGAAAGCCCGCAGGTTCGATGATGTGGGCGGTCACATCCAGGCAGGCGCAGAGTCGCAGAATCGTGCCGGTGTTGGGGGGAATGTCGGGTTGGAAG
>NZ_JBAURI010000872.1:0-5732 GCF_049581145.1 Bradyrhizobium sp. | reverse complement strand
GCGCAGGGAGTCGAATTCGAGGCCACCCTTGATCCACGAGTACCGATCGTCGAACGGCGTCGCGACGTCGTCGAGTTTGTGCGCGTCGCTGCCGTGAAGACATGGCTTCAGCCCGCCATATCGGGCGCGTATCTCCCTCGGGTCTAGATCCCTCTGTCCGAGCCAGAATTCCCGCTGTGCCTGACTGCTCGCGAAGATTACGTCTGCGAAACCTTCAATCTCCCTTCTTATGGCCTGGTCGGCTGCTTCCCTTACGCCCGACGTCCCGTCGGTCGCGCCGCCCGCGACGGCTATGACGATATTCTTCTTGGCCCACCCGCTCTCGCCGAATACCTCGCGTAATTCGCGAAAATTGACCTTGAACTGGTTGGCGCCGAACGCCAACGCTGCGCCGTCATCGATGATGTTCGGATCGGCCTTCTTTCCCAACCTTATCAAGTCCGAGCGGGTACAGTCGTAACGATCTTGCTGCATGGTGAAGTGCAGCCGCGACAGCAGGCGCTGCAGTTCTGCGAGGTGGTCCGGATCTTCTGGACTGACGAACAAATGAAGGTTCACGAACCCTCCCCTGGACGTCGCGACGTCCAACCGCAGTTCGACATTCGGGAAAATCAGCGTCGCAGTCGGTAACCGCCCGGCGGCCCTGTACGCCAACACCAGCTGATAGGTCTCGGTGACGTAATAGTCAGTAACAGCAATCGCCTCGATCGCGGGATTGGCTGCCTCCAGCGCCGACAGATAATCCTCCCACGCGGTCGGGCCGGTGAACTGGTTGTTCATCACGGTACCGGGCGCGTGGATATGTGGCTCCCAGCGACGCCATTCCGACCCCCGGCTAATCATGCTTCCCCCATTTTTGCTTTTGTGCGGCACCTCGGCATGTCGCTCAATCTATTGGTGTGAATTACCGCTAACCCTCGAAGCCCTCTTTTGGCGACCATCTTCTGGTCTCCAATTTTCGTGGACGGAACGGATCCCCGAGTAGGGCCAGACCGTCGCGAAACATCGCATAGTTATACTCCGTGCCATCCGCGCGCCGGCCAAGGCTGCCTTCACCAATGCCGAAGCCGACAGGGTCGAAGCTGGGGAGATCGAGGCGCTCTGGAAGGTTTTCGCCGCCGCTCCGGATCATACCGGTAAGATCGTTTAAGAATGCCCTACAGGCTGTCTCCTCCATGACGAACCAACCGACCGCGTCGCCCAGAAAACCCCGGGAGAGCACGTCCCGGACAATGTGGTGCCTCCAAACGGGGTCGTCCCAGAGACCGTCGCGCCACCAGCGCGCCAACAAGGCCGGCCAGATCGAAAAGGCACTGCCGAGATACCATCGGCCGGCATAGGGCATTCGAACGAAAGCCACCGGGCCGGCGTCGGACGGGATGGGCCCCGTCCTCCCGATTCCATCGATCCAATCGACCACCTGGCTCAAGCCCATCAGGATGAAGTTCGACCGATGCGACGCGAGAGCCATCGCAGTCGAAACCCCACCGCCGCTAGCGATTTGCCCGGCCGGTGCTGGCGGGACCTTCTTGCGGGGCTTCGGAATCAGTGTCTCGGCCACACTCAGGAATGCGCCTGTCGTTCCGGGCTTTGAGCCGAAGGCATCGGAGTAACCATGGATGACGTGGCCAAAGGACGACCCCGTGTTGACATACGGCTTCACCTGCCGGGCATACTTTCGCGTCGCCTCGGCCGTGACCGTTTTTGCGGTCGCGTTGGCGGCGAACGAGCCGTGCGCTTCGGCCAACACGACGCCATGCCCCTCGACCTCGCCGCCACCATACAGAAAGTCCGCATGAGGATTGAGCGCACTGGACAGGCAGGCCGCATTCGCACGCCAGACATATCCCAAGGCATTCATGTAGAGATCCGTGATGCCGGCTCCGCAACGCGCGGCAAACAACGTCTTTTCGGTGTCGGCCAGGTCGGCGAAGTCCTGCGTCAGCTCGAACGCAGAGTCATTCGAGACCAGGCATTCCAACTGAGCAAGCGCGCTCTTTTGCAGACCCGCGAGCAGCCTCGGTCGGGCTTGTCGCGTCGTCGCCGTTCTGCAGACGGCCGCGGCCAGCGCGACTGGTCCAAAGGTTAGGATGGACGCAGGCCCGGGCGCCTTGAAAAGGGCCGACACTGGACTGGGAACATGCCGATGTTTTGTATGGGTGGTCAGGCCGATCGTCACATCGACATCCCACAGCCCAGTCTTCGAGATCACGGCGCTCATACGTCCCCCAAACGCCGCTGGCGCTATTTGCAACTCGCCTTCCGTTGGGCGTCATCTATCGATTTCGTCACCAGCACTCCTCCCGCCCTATTGCTCGATTAGCTCGTCTGTGACCGCATCGACAATAAGCACTTCCGCCGGCTCCGAGAGCCAAGCTGACACGTCTTCGATCTGCACTGCATCGCAGTGAGCCCCATAATAGTCGCGAACCTTCGAAAACTGACTGCCGAAACGCTCTGAAAACATCTTCTGAAGTTTGTCATTTCGGCTGAGCACGCTGGAAAGCGCCCTGCCCCCGTGCAGAAATTTGAGCGCATGCTCGGTGCCCACCAAATACAGATACTTCCGCTTGGGTGTCGGACTCTCGGCCAGTAGAACATAGTCCTTGAAAATCGAGTTTTGCCGGATCGATTCCGCACCGCCGCGCCAGCGGATGAACTTGAACTCCGCCACTCGCAGGTTCGTCTCAAGGTCGAATTCCCGACCCGTATTGCCGGCGCCGAGCGAGACATACTCGACCGTTTCTCCTTGCTCTAGAATATGCGGCAAGCACGACAGGATGCCGAGCGCGTGGATCGTCACATTGATCTGGCCGGCCAAGCGCTTCATCTCCGCGGCCGCAGCTAGCACTTCCCGACCCGCGCCGGCCTGTTCGAGGAACGCATCGCAATCGTCAGCCGATAGTCCGCGCACCTCCGCCTCGATCCGCCCGAGCGTACGGGTCAAGTCCTGGCCGGTGAATTTTGACAGGAGATGGATGACTTTGGCCGGATCCGACTTCACGTGACGTCTCCCAAGACTACCTTCAACCGGTCGATCTGATTGTAGTTGATGACCCGAGCGTCGGATCCGATCACCGGAAAGCGGCTGATCACGTAATGCTCCACCCGATCAAGAGCCAGCTTCTGCTTGAGCAAACCTTCACGTTTGCGCTCCTTTTGAAGAGCGCGGCGATAGTAATTCGTCAGGGACCGATTGTAGCGGACGAACAGGGCCCGGTCCGACTCCACTTTCGCCAGATCAATCCAGCTGTTCTTGCACTGGAAATTGTAGATCACGTCGCGATGGATCGTTACGACGTCGAATTCCTTGCGATTGATGCGCTTCACATCCGTCACCTGAAATCCCATAGCGGACAGATCGCGCTTCACCATGTCCTCGAAGATAAAACCGGCATGAATCTGGAAGCGGCGGCGACTGCCCAGGTGGATATTTTTGAAGGCATAGAGGAAGCGCGATAGCAGGTTGACGTTCGAAATAACGGCATCGCCCGCGTCGATAAACGGCTCATAGGCGTTGCTGTTGGTGGCGTAATCCGAAGGTTCGTTTACCAGCAAGCGTTCAAGCTCTTCTGGGGCGAATACCGCCTGCGCCCGAAGCATCGTCTGGAATTTTGGCTTCTTGATCTCAACGAAATAGTCATCGCGGGCGTGGCGCGCAAATGCGACTATCAACAGCGCCATCATTGAAAAATCGGAATCGTTCAGCCCGAATGCCGAATAGGTCGCCCCGACCAACCTCACGGAATTTCGTAGTTCAGCCGCCGAGAAAATCTTTCTCGTATCGAGCTCCTCCAATGGAGGCAACACAATCTGGTCTCCACGAAGTTCGGCCATGACCTGGATGGACGCTCGTTCCGGCTCGAGAAAATTCTCATCGAGCGTATCGAACCCATGGCTGGCCATCGCGCCGATCTCATCGATCTCCATGCTGAAGCCGTCGAGAATATCCAATTGCGCCAGCTTGAGGTGGAAACCCGTTATCGTAACGCAGCTATGCTCGACTTGGGGCAGCAGGACATTCAACGTGTCGAGCGGCACGAGCACATCGGTTCCCTTGCAGGCAAAAGGCATGGTGTAGAGCAGTGAGACCATGTGCCGGCGGCGGGATTGGAAATAGTCGACGGCCGCGCCCACTGTATCGAGCGTGATCCCAGGTCCGAAGGTTTGGCCATGGCTTTTGAAAGCGCTGGCAATGGCTGCCGTCTGTAGCATCGTCTGGAGGTAGCGCCCGACGACGCCAGCTTCAAACTGCGGGGACAATATTTCACGAACAGCCCGAAAGATTGACTCGACATTGGACAAGAGCCGATCGTCGAGAGGAATTGAACAAAGCCGCGCCCTTCCACGCAGATCATCGATGCCGAACCGTGGCAGATTGATGAATTCCTCGACGGCGCGGATCGTCCCGTGCCAAGAAGCCATAGCCTCCCTTGGCCGATATCGCGCGAGGACCGCAAGAAGGCCTCCGCTATGAGCAGCCAATTGCGCTTCGATTAGCGACCGGACGTCGTCACCGTAAATCCTCCGAGAGGCAGCAGACGACGGCGGCGATGCAGCGCCCACTACGCGCCCACCTGGTGCTGGAGGCCCGGTTGACCTTTGAAGCCGGCGCTGTGCTCACCTGCCGCCCAACTCAAAATAGCGTGTCGTCGAATATCCACTGCATCCCCACCCCTGAAATCATTTTGTCTTTCGGCATTTGTAGCAAATGCGCACGGCAATCTCTCCGACTTTCAATGACTTAGCGGAAGCGAAAAACTCCTTCTGCCGCCCAAGAGCCTGCGCGGGCGCGATATCTACGTCCTGACCTTCACATCGATACAATCATGGTGAAAACCCTGGATTTTCGGTGATTTATCGCCTCCAGCCTTGAAAGTCGCAATTATTCCCGTTAGCGTTCTCGTTAGTCATTCCTAATGAGGATCGCACATGACCATGCTTTTGGCCGAAATCCCGGATCAGAGCGTCAAAGGCGTTCTCGACGCGTTGGCCCCTTTCATCTCACCGGAGAGCATCAAACTCTTTGACCCAGTCCCCTTGCCGCCCGTCCAGAACGACGACGAGCTCACACAGCTCGCGCAGTCCGTCGTCGCCGCCGTTCGTCCGAAGCCGACCCAACCGCTGCGCAAAGAGGCCTTGCGCAAGCTGTTGGGCGGGCATGACACGTTCAGCGACCAACGCGGTGAACCCGATCCAGCCTTACGGAACGCCATGGGTGCTATCTCGAAGGCGCTGAAATCAGTCTTCTTCCATGATCAAGCAGTGCACCGGCTCGCAGTCCCGAAGAAAACGCACTTTCCCGACGGCACATATCGCGGAACGGTCTATGTCGTGACGCCCCTTGGTGCACTCGTTCGCGACCTGTTGAAGGCCGAGAAGGCGATCTGAATGATCGATGCTTCGAGCGGCGCCGGAAATCCGCGCACTATCCTGACCGTCAACGAAGTCATCCGCGAGAGGATGATTGCGTGCAGTAACGAGACTCTCGCGCAATACAAGAGCGCGATCTGACAGTGTCACAGAGGGCAGACATGGAGTGCTTTCGTATCGACGAAAGCGGATATACGGGATTCGACCTTCTCAACCGCGACCAGCGTTTCCAGGGTGCCTCGGCAATTGCCATCCGCGACGAAGATGCCGCACGCCTCATCAAGGAACACTTCCCGAGGCTGCAGGCACCGGAGCTGAAGTACCGCTCGCTCTCGCGCCGCCCCGGTAATCACCAGCCG
>NZ_JBAURI010000871.1:0-3028 GCF_049581145.1 Bradyrhizobium sp. | reverse complement strand
GTCAACGATTTTACGCGCGGCTATTTTACCCAGACCCTGATGGCGCTGCTGTCGAAGCATCTCGACAAGCCGGCGGCGCAGTTGACCCGCGAAATCCCCTGCGTGCTGTCGGGCGGCACCGAGGGGGTGATGAGCCCGCATTACAACGTGTTCTGTGTCAGCGAAGGCGGCGCGGCGGCACGCAATTATCCATCGGCGCTGGCGATCGGCATTGCCTTCAGCGCGCCCGTCGCCGCCGAGGATGTCGGCCGTCGCGCCCATGTCGAGAGCGTCGCGGCAGCCGTGCGCGCGGCGATCGGCAACGCCGGCATCGACCGGCTGGATGACGTGCACTTCGTGCAGGTCAAATGTCCCTGCGTTACGGTCGCCCGCGCCGCTGCGGCGATCGCCGCGGGCAGGACGCCGCTGACCAATGATCCCAACAAGTCGATGGCCTATGCGCGGGCCGCCGGCGCGTTCGGCGTCGCGCTGGCGCTGGAGGAAATCAGGGCAAGCGATTTCAGCGATACCTCGCTCCTCACTGATTTCTCCATGCAGTCGCCGCGCGCCAGCATCTCCTCCGGCGTCGAAGTCGAAAGCAACGAGGTGGTCGTGCTCGGCAACAGCCCGGCGTGGGCCGGCGATCTGCGCATCGCGCATCGCGCCATGAGCGACGCGCTCGACATCGGCGGCATCGTCGACGTGCTCGCCGATCTCTCGATCTCCGCGCAACCGCAAGTCTCGGCGGCCGATCTGGGGCGCATCGCCTGCGTGCTGGTCAAATGCGAGCCCGACCGCCGCGGCAAGATTCGAGGCTCGCGCCACACCATGCTCGACGACACCGACATCAATGCGCAGCGTCATATCCGCGGCGCGGTCGCGGGCCTGGTCGCCGGCGTCATCGGCGACGGTCGGATTTTTGTCTCCGGCGGGGCCGAACATCAGGGACCCGACGGCGGCGGCCTGATCGCCATCATCGCCTCGCAACAAGGAAACGGCTAATGCGTGTTGTCATCATCGGAGCCGGTGTCGCGGGATGCGTGATGGCGCGCAGGCTTTCGCGCTTGCAAGGTGTCGAGGTCACCTGCCTCGAACGCGTCACGCGCGACGACCATTCCGAAGCTGGCACCGGGCTCAATGTCGGCCCGAACGCGGTGAAGGCGCTCAACCTGCTCGATCCGGAGTTGACGGCGAGCATCACCCGCGCCAGCTACACTTGGGCCAACTGGCGGATTTCGCTGACTGACGGCACCGTGCTGTTCGACCTGCCGCTCGCCGACGTCGCGGATAATCCGGGCTGGAGGATCCGCTGGTCCGAGCTCTATCGCGTGCTGCGCGAAGCCGCCGGCCCCGCCGTACATTATGCCTGCGAGATCGCCGAGATCGGCCGCGACCGCGCCGATCCGCGCAAGACCTCCGTGACATGGACCCGGGATGGCAAGACCCATCAGCTCGATGGCATCGACCTGCTGATCGCCGCCGATGGCCGTTACTCCAGCGTTCGGCGCATCATCTCGGGCGAACCGTCCATCAGGCACACGGGGGTCGCGATCTTCCGCGTGCTGGTGCCGGACACCTCCAACGGATTGATCGACGACTACGAGCAATGGTTCAACGGGCCCCACCGTTTGCTGGCGTTTCGCGTGCCGCCCGGCCATGTCTATATCGCCGGCACGTTTCCGATCAAGCCGGAGGCGGAGGTCACAGCCAGCATGAAAACGGTGGAGGCGCTGCGCAAGGCCTACACGCCGCCCGCTTCGCCGCCGAGCGCGCAGGCGCGCTGGCTGATCGACACGGTTTGCGAAAACGCAGTGGATACGCACTGGGCGCGGATGCAGGAGCACGACGTGCTCTATCGGGCCCGCGACTGCAACGTGCTCTATCTCGGCGACGCCGCCCATGGCATGGTGCCGACGCTCGGGCAGGGCGCGACCCAGGCTATCGAGGATGCCGCGAACGCGGCCATGCTGATCGTGCGCGCCTACGACAACGGAGATCGCGATGTCGCGGGCTGGCTGGCCGGGATCGAGACGCTGCGCAGGGACCGCATGCGTTTCGTGATGGAGTTTTCGCTCGAGGCGACCGACACCATGCTGGAGGGCGCCGATCCCGTCCAGGGAACCAGGCATAAGACCGAGGCGCCGTTCCAGGACCGGCTCAAGGCGCTCTACCGAGACATCGGACGACCGCTCAGCACAAATAAGCAGGAGACCCACGCATGACCGCAACCAGCGAAACCAGGATGCCGCTCGCCACGGTGCACGGGCTGTTTCACATTGCGATCAAGACCGAGAATCTCGCGGCGACCCGCAAATTCTGGACCGACATCATTGGCCTGAAGGAATTCCCGCGGCCGGATTTCGGCTATCCCGGCGCCTGGCTCGGCTGCACGCAGCCCGGCGGGCTCGCCATCATTCACGTCTATGCCGGTGGGCCGGCGCTCGGACCCGAAGGCAAGGCGCCGGCGGGTACCGCGGCAATCGACCACGTTTCGCTGTCCTGCTCCGGCTATCGCTCCTATGTATCTCGCTTCAAGCAAGCCGGCCTCGACTGGCGCGAGTTCATCGTGCCCGGCACCTCGCTGTGGCAATTGTTCGTCTATGATCCGAGCGGCGTTCAACTCGAGCTGACATTCGAATCCGGCGGCGAGGGCGAACAGAAGCCGGACATGTCGGAGGGCCGCAAATACCTTGCCGGCTCGAGCTTCTTCGACAAGGCCACCTATCCGAAGATCGCCTGACTTCGTCGCGTCCGGATCAGCCATCCAACAATTTTCTGGCTCGATCTTCAGTGACAGCCAATCACTGCTATAAATCGACTTCCCGAACCGATCCGGTTCAATGACGCCTGACGCACCCGTGGGGGACGGACCCGATGAAGAAGCTGATACTGACCTTGCTGCTATCGTCGCCGCTGACGTGCCTGCCGATCGCATCCTCGTCGTCCTGGGCGCAAACCCGATTGACGCCCAAGACGGCGTCTACCGCGCGGGCCGACAATTGCGCGCCGATCGGCCGGACCGCCAAGGGCGAACTGGTCTATTCGATGA
>NZ_JBAURI010000870.1:0-12526 GCF_049581145.1 Bradyrhizobium sp. | reverse complement strand
CCGCTGATCCGACCCAATCCCGCATGTGATCAGGGGTCCGCCGGCGAAACCGGCGGGCCCTTTGACTTGCCTGATCGAGCCGCCCCTGCGACGGGCTTCCACCTGGTCATGGTCGCAAGCGTAAACCGGATGAGCCCAGCGACATCCGGGGAGTTTTTCTTGCGCTGATCCCGCATGCTCATGCGGGCTACTCGCTGCCCTTTGCTCCACCTCCCTCCAAAAGCTTGGTGCTGCCAACTGAGATCAGATAGGCGGCTGCCAAAACCCAAAAGGCGTATGTGCTCACTATTGGGACCTCGATGAAGAGCCCCACGATCGCAACAAGAAGTAGCGCGAGGGATATCATCGTCCACACCCTGAAACTGACCTTGGGATTGGCGCGGTGAGCAGCCGCCCAGACGAGGAAGGCGCCTACCAGAACCCAGAAGGCATAATCGCTGACGACCGGGATTTCGACAAAAACGCCGACGACTGCGACAATTGCAATCACGAGCGAGATCATGCGTCCGAAGCTCATTCGCACCCCCCGAAAGAGAGTCGCCTTGCGCAATCCCCTTTCTTATATCGGATGCATGATTGCGGTCAGATGTACCCCGATAGAATTACCGCTTGACGTTGATCAAGACTTCGTCGCCGGCATGCGCGATGACGCCCATCACGACGGCAACAGTCCAGCCGCGCGATAGCTCTCGATCAACGCGTCGAATAGCGAGATATCCGAGCGGCTCCTCGCCATGAGCTGAGCGCCGGCGACGGCAGCGAAGATGGCGCGAGCCCGCGCTTCGCTCTGCTCGGCACTGACCACATGCGCAGCGGAAAGCACCCGGCTCAGCCATGCCACGTTGACATCGGCAAAGGCGCGGACCTCTTTCTTCACCGCTTCCGGCAGATCGTCATGCTCGGCAGACATGAAGCTGCAGAGGCACAGCCGGTTGCCGTTGTCCAACGACTTGCGAAAGATACCGGGATATTGCCGCAGGCAGCTGAGCGGATCGGAGGTCGCGGTCAACATCGCCTCGAGGCCAGCCGCTGTATCCTCCCGGTAGCGCCGCGCCACCGCTGCGCCGAGATCGGCCTTGCTCGGGAAATGATGGTAGATGCTCGCGGCCTTGATGCCGACCTCGTCCGCGAGATCGCGGAAATTCAGGCCGCCATAGCCACGCGCCTGCGCGGCCGATCTGGCCGCCGCCAGGATGGCTTCCCTGGAGCTTGAACTCATTTGCTTCCTCAATGCTCGGCTACCAAACCTACCAAGTGACAGATAGGAGTTGACCGCCCCGTTTAAAGGCTTAATCTGCACCCTACCACGCGATAGGTAGGTTTAGCGAAGGGATTGACGATGAAGATCTACGATTGGCCCACCGGCCCCTATCCGGCGCGCGTCCGCATCGCCTTGGCCGAGAAGAACCTGCAATCCCGCGTCCAGTTCGTGACGGTCAATCTACGCAAAGGCGAGCACAAGATGGCCGACTTCCTCGCCAAGAACTACTCAGGCACGCTGCCGGTGCTCGAGCTCGACGATGGCACATTCATTGCCGAGTGCACCGCCATTACCGAATATCTCGACACGCTGGACGGCGCTGCCACGCTCACCGGCGGGACACCGCGCGACAAGGGCCTGATCCACATGATGAGCAAACGCGCCGAGCTCGAGCTGCTCGACGCCATCAGCCTCTATTTCCATCACGCCACGCCGGGGCTTGGACCCGACGTCGAGATCTATCAGAACGCCGAGTGGGGAATCCGCCAGCGCGACAAGGCCCTGAAGGGGATGCACTACTTCGATGCCGTTCTGAAGAGACAGCGGTTCGTCGCCGGTGACGCCTTCTCGATGGCCGATATCACGGTCATCGGCGGTCTGATCTTTGCGGCGCTCGTGAAGCTGCCGGTGCCTGCCGAGTGCGAGGCGCTGCAAGCCTGGGACGCACGGATGCAGCAGCGTCCCAGCGTCAAGAACCGGCTGGCGATGTCGGCACCGACCGACGCGCCCGATTGAAATCGCCGCCGTTCCCGCGCTCGACTCGCCCTCGTCGTCCCGGCGAAGGCCAGGCGAACGCCAGGACCCGCGGTCACGGGCGCTCGCCGTCGAACGATCCCGCATCGCCCCAACGCGCCCGAAATCACCCGCCCGCGGTGATGGCTGCCGGCTCTGTGCTCGGTTGGCCGGGACGATGCCTAAATGGTTGCGACGCAGCGCGCCCCTGATGAGGCATCATCGTCGCCGGCGCAGGGCGCGACCTTCGGGATGGTCCGGCTCAGCCGCGCCGTCGAAGCTCCGACGGGCTGTGGCCGAACTTCTTCCGGAACACCGTACTGAAATGCGAGGAGCTGCTGAATCCCAGTCGATAGGCAACCTCGGTGACGGACAATGAGCGCAGCTCAGGGCGGGTCAGCACATCGTGGCAGCGCTGCAGCCGCCGATCCAGGATCCATTCGGACACGGACATGTCCGTCAGCCTGAAAAGATAATGCAGATGTCGCAGCGAGACACCATTGTGCCGCGCGATCCTTTCCAGCGACAGATCCTGGTCGGCCAGGTGCTCTTCGATCCAGGCCTTGACAGACCGCAGGCGGGTCTTCTGGGCGGTGGCGTCTTCGGTGAGTTCGTGCCTGTCGCCCATGTCCAGTGCGAGCGCCAGAATGTCCATCAGCTCGTCGCCCAGCCGCGCTCTTGCGGCCTCTGCCAAAACAGATCCCTCGGATGCAAGACTCGAACAGAACTCGGCAGCAATGCGGCCAAGCCCGCGCCCCGTCGCCACGCTTGCGGCGACGGGCAGCCTGGTCTCGCTGAAGCGCGACGCGAATTCCTGGCGGGGGATTTCCAGATAAAGCGATCGAACCCTGCCGATGCATTCCAGATCGTAGGCTTCGGAGGCTGAAAAAATCGCGCCGAAGCCGGGATTGGACAACAGCGTCTCGCCCGCTTGAAGGACATTGATTTTGCCTTGCTGGACGAATTCGACGTAGTAGCAGTCCTTGTCGAGCTTGGCGATGTGCCGCTCGCGTCGCGAGATCCGCTGCTGGGAGAGCAGAACGTCGGTCATCGTGACCGCACCGAAATGCGCTTCACGGATGAAACCGTGATAATCGGCCCGCTTCTCGGCGTTGACGTCGACATGGACGTAGACGTCGCAGATCGCCCCTTGCCAGGCCGCGTAGCGTTTGGCCGGCTCTAGAGGCTCCGTCGAGAACACCAGATCCATGGACTGTCGAACCAGGCTAGCCGGGCACTTTGTGCAACGCACAAGGAGGCAGGGGTCGCGCAATTCTAGATGTCCAGCGCCTTGGCGCAAGAGAGCTTTTGCGCGCAAACGCAAAACCATTGCGCTCCCGAGCAAGCGCGGTCTCGAGAGACGGCCTATGAAGGGTCAAAAGAACCAACAAACGGGGGAGACACAGGCGTGCGCCAACACGAAGCTGCTGCGCATGACGTGCTGAAAGGCTGCGCGCGGATCCAAGGCTGCGCGCGGATTGAAGGCGGGCGGCCATGAGGGCCGCTCAATCCTGGCCAAAGACGACAGGGTTCACTGCCCCGATCAAGACCATCGCCGATATCGAGGCGCTGGAACGGCTGCCGTACGACGCGCTCGTCCCCGCCCGCAATCTCCATCATGTGTTCGAGGCGACGGCGCTGCTGCATCCTGACAGGCCCGCGCTGACGGTTTTGGGCGACGGCTCGGAAGCCTCCTGCGACACGCGAGAATCCAGCGAGACGCCGGAATCGAGCACGACGTCGGAATCCAGCAAGAATTGCCTCACCCATCGTGAACTGCTCGCGGAGATCACCAGAGCGGCCAATCTGTTCAGGTCATGCGGGATCACACCGGGTGGTCCGACGGTCGCCGTGCTTTGTCCGATCCTGCCGCAGATCTTTCCCGCATTGCTCGGCGCCCAGGTCGCGGGCGTGGCCAGTTCGATCAACTATCTGCTCAACGAGGATACGATCGCAGACCTGCTTGAAGCGCAAGGCGCCGGCGTTCTGATCATCCCCGCCGAACGGGCTGATGCCGCGATCCGGAGCAAGGCCAACAACGTCGCCGCGCGCGTCAAATCTCTGAAGCGCGTTCTGGTCGCAGGCGAACAGCGTAATCCGGCGAGCCGGTTTGACAGCCTGGGTGAAGCGACCTCAGTTCAGCGCGACGCGCTTGAGTTCGAGCCATCGGATGATCGGGCTTCGGCCTGCGCGCTGTTCCACACGGGCGGAACCACCGGCCGTCCGAAGCTCGTTCGGCTCACCCACGGCAATCAGATTCATGCCGCCTGGAGCTTTGCGCAGGTCCATGGGCTCGACGAACGCGACATCGTCTTGAACGGATTTCCGCTGTTCCACGTCGGAGGCACGATGACGGCGGGCCTGTCCATCCTCGCGGCGGGCGGCCATGTGATCATGCCGTCGCCCTATGGTCTGAGAAGCCCGCAGGTCATCCGTGACTACTGGCACCTCGTGGAGCGGTATCGCGCCACGATCGTGAGCGGGGTGCCGACCTCAATCGCCGCGCTGGCCGAGGTGCCGATCGGGTCCTGCGACATCAGCAGCGTGAGAATGGCGCTGACCGGAGGCGCCGTGTTGCCGAAAGCCGTCGGCGACCGCTTCCAGGCCCGGACCAAAATCAGATTGTTCGAGACCTACGGGATGACGGAAACCGCGGCGGCGATCGCGTTCAACCCGGGCCGTGGCGAACCGCTGCAAGGCAGCGTCGGATTTCGGGCGCCTTACGCCAAGACAAAGATCGTCTCGCTTGGCGATGCCGGGCTGCGGACCGAATGTCCGCCGCTCCAAAGCGGGCTGGTTCTGGTCAATGGGCCGCAGGTGTTTCCGGGCTATCTCGATCCCAGGCATGATCTCGGCGTCCTGACCGACGATCACTGGATCATGACCGGCGATGTCGGCTATCTCACCGAAGACCAGCGGCTGGTTCTCACCGGGCGGGAAAAGGACCTGATCGTGCGCAGCGGGCACAATATCGATCCCGCGGCGATCGAGGACGTTGCGAACGCATTTCCGGGCGTGCAGATGAGTTCGGCGGTGGGCATGCCCGATGCCTATGCCGGCGAAGTCCCGATCCTGTTCGTGGTGCCCTCCCCGGACCGGAGCATCGATGTGGCGCGACTGCGCGACCACGTCGAACTCAATGTCCATGAACCTCCCGCAAAACCGAAGCGCATCGTGGTGCTGGAGGCGCTGCCGGTGACCGCGGTCGGCAAGATCTTCAAACCGGCGCTGCGCGACCTCGCCGTCCGGGAGAAGGTGCGCACGGAAATCGACCGGATATTCGGCGCAACGACGCAAGCCGACATTCAGGTGGGCCGGGATGAGAAGCTCAACACGCTGGTTCGGCTGTCGGTCGGCTCCGGCGATAAAACCCTGCTGAACGAGCTTGCCGAAAGCCTGTCCACGCTGCCGCAAACCTACGTGATCAAAGGTCTATCGTCCTGAGGCTCGGCCTTGTCAGGCATCCCTGAGAGCAAACCATGAAGCGCTTCCCGTTCACCCAGCAGGAAATCGTATTCGTCGTCTTCGCGGCGCTGTTCGTCGCCTTTTCGATCTTCCTCAAAGGCTTTCTCACGGCCGAGAACATGCTGACCCTGCTGCAGAACGTGGCGGTTCTCGGCATCCTTGGGCTTGCCATGGCGATCGTCGTGATCGGTCGCGGCATCGACCTGTCGCTGATCGCCGCGCTCGCGGTTCCGGCAGGCCTCGTGCTGCAGATGGTGCAGAACGGGCACTCGCTGCCCGCAGCCCTGCTGGCCGCCTGCCTCCTCTCGATCGCGATCGGGCTCGTCAATGGATGGCTCACGGCCTACGCCGAGGTGCCGCCCCTGTTTGCGACGCTCGCCACCGGCATCTTTGTCGCCGGCCTTGGCCAGTCCGCACTGTTTCAGCTCGACGTCGTGCAATGGAGCGACGGCATGGCCGGGTTCGAACGGCTCGGCCAAGGCAGCATTCTGGGCATTCCCACCGCGATCGTGATGTTCGCGATCGCCTGCGTCGTGGTGTTCGTGCTGCTTCGCCTGACCCGGTGGGGCGCCTACATCTACGCCATCGGAGACAATCCTTTCGCAGCGCGCGTCACCGGCATCCCGACCAGGCCGATCGTCGTGCTGCAATATGTCCTGGCGGCGCTGATCGGCTGCTTTGCCGGCCTGGTGATGGCGGCGTCCGTCAACTCGATGCCGACCCGCATCTTCAACTCGACCCTGATCTACGACGTCATCCTGGTTGTCGTGCTGGGCGGCATCGGCCTGTCGGGCGGACGGGGCGGCGTCGTCAACGTCATCATCGGCACGCTGCTGATCGGGACGATGCTGAACGGCATGACCATTCTCGACATACCCTATGCCGGCCAGAACCTGATCAAGGGCCTCGTGCTGCTGATCGCGGTCATTACCGACACGTTCCTGAATCCCCGCAACGAAGAGACCGCCCAGCAGGGCGACATCTGATCCGCTCGAGCAACGACAAGAATCAACCCAGGAGGAAACAATGGTCCGCGTTCATCACTTCGCGCTCGGAAGTATCGCTGCATTGACGTTTGCGGCTGCAGCAGGCCCGGCGCTCGCGCAGCAGGGGCTCGACGAGCCGTTTCAGAAATCCTTCCGCGAAGCCCTTGCCGGCAAGACGGTTGCCTATGTGCCGGTGGCGATGAATTTCGATCTGACCGAAGGCTGGTACGCCGGCCTGAAGAAGGAGCTCGAGCCCTACGGCGTCAAGTTCGAGATCCGCGATCCCAATTGGAATACCAATGCCGGCGCGCAAGCCGTGACCTCGTTGATCTCCGAGAAGCCCGCCGTGATGGTGATTCACAATCCCGACGTTCAGACCTACGCCAAGCTGCTGCAGCGTGCCGAGAACGAGGGCATCTACGTCATCCAGATCAACATGGGGTCGGCCTATCGCAGTTCCGCCTTCGTCGGCGCCAACTGGATCGAGATCGGGGAACGCCAGACCGAGGGCGTGGTGAAGGCCTGCGAGGGCAAGTCGAACAAGATCGCGATCATCCAGGGCGCGCTCTCGGCAGCCGCCAGCGCCTATACGCTGAAGGGGGTCGAAAACGTGCTGGCCAAGCATCCCGAGATCAAGGTCGTCTCCAGCCAGGCGGCCGACTGGGATGCCGCCAAGGCCAAGGCGATCACGCAGACGGTGCTGCGGCAGAATCCGGATCTTTGCGGCATCGTCGGCTTCTGGGACGGCATGGACATCGGCACCGCCGCCGCGGTCAAGGAAGCCGGGCTCACCGGCAAGGTGTTCGTCGCGACCTCCGGCGGCGGCGAGCGCAAGGGCGCCTGCGAACTCGTCAAGAACGGATCGTTCGATCTCGACATGAGCTACGACGTGCCGACGCAGGCAGCCCAAATGGCGGGAACGATCAAGTGGCTCTTGTCTTCGGGGGTCAAGCCCGGGTCGGTCAAGGGCTCCGAATACACGACGCTGATTCCGATCACGAAGGACAATGCCGACAGCCAGACGACGTGCTGGAACCTCTCCGACCTCAAGAAGTGATCGTCTGTCGTCATTCCGGGCTTGCAGCTTGCAGGCGGCGATCTCTCTCCTCCCCGCCGCAGCGGCGGGAGGGGTCGCCGACTGCGATCGTCATCCCGGAAAGACGCCAGGAGATACTCTGATGCGATGGGCGCGCGCAGGGAGAGCTCGACCACATCGCTACGCTGATATGATTCGCATTTCAAATCGCTGAACTCGCGGTCCGGGTCACTGGCCCGGGACGCACGCCACGCCAATCCACACCACCCCGATGTTTCCCTGTTACAATCTCACGGAAGGCAGATGCGCGAGACCCTGACTCGGCTGCGATACCGTTACTGGCCTGACCATCTGCTCGGCGAGATCCTCTCGAAGAGATGGACCGAGACGGCGATCCCGGTGATCCTGCTTCTGATCGTCGGCTTCGCCTTGAGCCAATCGCTGCCGCATTTCCTGTCGCCTTCGAGTCTCGCCGACACCGCCCGCCAGGCTGGAGAGATCGGCTTCATCGGCCTCGGCATGGGGCTCGTCGTCATCGTCGGCGGCATCGATCTGTCGGTCGGATCGATGTTTGCGCTGACGGATTTCTGCGCGCTCTATCTGCTGGATGTGCTGGAGTGGCCCGTCCCCGCTGTCATAATTGCCACGCTGGCGTTCGGCGCGCTGCTCGGCGCCGTAAACGGGCTCCTGATCGGCTATCTCAGGCTTCGCGCCTTCATCACCACGCTGATCACGCTGATCATCTATCGCTCCGCCTTCGATCTGTTGATCCAGCGCTACTCCAACGCGATCGCTGCGGCCTTTCCCGACATTCCGTCCTGGAACTTCATTGGCGGCGGCGACCTGTTCGGCATCCCGAGCGTCGCACTGGTCTACGTTGCGATCGCGATCTTCGGTCACATTTTCCTGACACGCTTGCGGCCGGGCTGGCACATCACGGCGATCGGCGGGTCGCGGCGCTCGGCCTATAATTCCGGGATTCCGGTGCGGCGGACCATCGCGCTCTGCTATGTCGCAAGCGGCGCGCTGACCAGCATCGGCGCGCTGTTCTTTGCGGCCCGGCTCGGCACGGTCGGCGGCGATATCGGCGTCGGCCTCGAGGTGATCGTGCTCACGGCGACGGTTCTTGGCGGCATCACGCTCGGTGGCGGCAAGGGATCGGTGGTCAAATCGCTGGTCGGCGTGCTGGTCGTCCTGATGATCACCAACGGATTGACCGCGATGAACGCCCGCGGCGGCGTCAATCGCATGGCGCTCGCCACGATCCTGCTGGTGGCCGCGATGATCGACATCCGCTGGCAGAAGAACCGCACCCGCATCATCAGCAAGGTCTATGTCGCGCCGACCTACCATGCATTGCCGCCCTCCCCGCCGACCGAAATCGGCAAGGGCGGACCGTTCGAGCAGAATGACCGGCTGCGCGACGTCTCGCTGATCGGACTCGGCCGCATCGAGGCTCCCGAGGACGTCATCCTCGACCGCAACGACGTGCTCTACGCCGGGTCACGTCACGGCGACATCATCCGGTTCCATCCGCCCGACTACGAACGAATGGAGGTGTTCGCGCATATCGGCGGTCAGCCGCTCGGCATGGCCTTCGACCGCCAGGACAACCTCTACGTCTGCATCGGCGGCATGGGGCTTTATCGCATCAAGCCCGACGGCGCCGTGGAAAAGGCCACCGACGAGACCAACCGCAGCCTGTACTCGGTGAACGATGACAGCCGCCTGCGGCTCGCCGACGACCTCGACATCACCGATGACGGGCTGATTTTCTTCTCCGAGGCGACCGTCCGCTACGAGATGGACGAGTGGCCGGTCGACGGGCTGGAAGCCCGCGGCAATGGCCGCATCATCTGCTACGACACGAAAACCGGGGTCACGCATACCGCGTTGCGCGGGCTCAAATTCCCCAACGGCGTCGCGGTCGCAAGCGATGGCCAGTCGATCCTGTTTGCCGAGACCTTCGGCTGCTCGGTCAAGCGCTACTGGTTCGCCGGACCGAAAAAGGGCGCCGTCGAGGTCGTGATGGACAACCTGCCCGGCTATCCGGACAACATCAACCTGGCGTCCGACGGCAACTACTGGCTGGCGCTGGTCGGCATGCGAAGCCCGGCGCTCGATCTGGCCTGGAAGATGCCGGGCTTCCGCCGGCGCATGGCCAAGCGGGTGCCGATCGACGAATGGCTGTTTCCAAATATCAATACCGGCTGTGTGGTCAAGTTCAACGAGCAGGGCAAGATCCTGGACTCCTTCTGGGACCTCAAGGGCGTCAATCACCCGATGATCACCTCGATGCGGGAGCACCGCGGCTATCTTTATCTCGGCGGCATCGCCAACAACCGGATCGGCCGCTTCAAGCTCGAGAATGCCGATCCCGATTTCGTGCATTACGACAGGCGCTGGAGGAGAAAACCGTGATCGCGGCGCTCAGTGAATTCGCCAACCGCATGCTCGGTCGGGGCGAAGCCACCATCACCGTGCCGTCCTTCGACGGCGCGTTGAAGCCGAATCAGATTTTGGAGCAGGCCGAGACGCTGTTCGAATGCGCCGCGCCGGAAGATCTCGCGACCGATGGCCATTCGCTGCTGATTGCCGACGGACCGCGGCTGTTGCGCTTGACCGGATCATCGCCAATACCGATCCGGACGTTTGAACGACCGATCTCGGCGCTTGCGATCCTGCCATCGGGGCAACTGGCCGTGGCGCTTGGCGGAACCGAGGTTCAGCTCTACGACGGCATCACAGCCGATAGTCCGACGATGGTCTTCAGCGGCGAGCTGCATGCCGTCAATGCACTCGCGCCAGCGCCGGACGGGACGTTGATCGCCACCGACGGTTCGTCGCAACGCGGCATCAGTGATTGGGCGCGGGACTTGCTGGAGCTCGGCCGCTCCGGCCGGGTCTTTCGGCTCGATCCCAAGACAGGCACGACGAAGGAGCTCGCCGGGGGACTCGGCTACCCGTTCGGCGCGGTGGCAAGCGGCAACGATGTCCTCGTCAGCGAGAGCTGGCGGCATCGTGTGATTTCGATCGCGCCCGACGGGTCGCGCAGCGTCGTCCTGCGTCATTTGCCGGTCTACCCCTCGCGGCTCATCGCCGCCGGCGACGGCGGCTTCTGGCTCACGGCGTTCACAGCCCGCACGCAGCTGGTCGAGTTCGTGCTGCGCGAGCCGGCCTACCGCCAGCGCATGATTGCGGAGATCGATCCGGACTACTGGATCGTGCCACGGCTCAGGTCCGGCAACTCCTTCAAGGAGCCGCTGCAGGGAGCGCACATCAAGACCATGGGGGTGATGAAGCCATGGGCGCCGCCGCGTTCATACGGTCTGGTGATACGGCTCGGAGCCGACGGCTTGCCGCGCTACTCGCTGCATAGTCGCGCCGACGGTGTCAATCACGGCATCGTCGCCGCGATCGAGTTCGACGGCGACCTCGTCATGATCGCAAAGGGGCCGGGACGCATCCTCAGGCTGCCGCTTGCGGCGCTCGGCGCAGAGGACCGCGCATGACCGAGATCGTGCTGTCCTTGTCGAAGGCAACCAAGCTCTATACCGGCGTGCCGGCCATTGACGGTGTCGATTTCGAGCTGCGACGCGGCGAGATCCACGCTTTGGTCGGCGAAAACGGAGCCGGCAAGTCGACGCTGACCAAGGTCATGGCCGGCGTCGTCACCTTGACATCCGGCGCCATGACGGTCGATGGCGTCGATGTCGCGCCGCGGACGCCGCTGGAGGCGCGGCATCTCGGCATTGCGATGGTGTTCCAGGAGAACAGCCTCGTGCCCACCATGACCGTGGCGCAAAACCTGTTTCTCGGCCAGGAGAAATTCTACAATCGGCTGCGCGGCATCTACATCGCGGCGCAGCAGTTCCTGCAGTCGCTCAACTTCGATGTGACGCCGACGGCGACCGTCGGCGGGCTCGGCGCCGCCAAGAAGCAGATGGTCGAAATCGCCCGCGCCGTGCTGCACAAGGCCAAGGTCATCATCTTCGACGAGCCGACGGCGTCGCTGACGCCGGAAGAGAAGAAGTACTTCTTCGATCTGGTGCGGGACCTGAAGAAACGCGGCGTGTCGATCGTTTTCATCTCGCATGCCCTGGAGGAGGCTCTGTTGCTGGCCGACCGCATCACGGTGCTTCGTGACGGCAGGCACGTCGTAACCGACGATGCGTCGCAATTCGATCGCGCGCGCATCATTCAGGCCATGGTGGGACGCGACCTCTCCAACACGCTTTACGGCGCGCGCAAGGCAAGCGTTCGTCCGCCGGGCAAACGGGTGCTGACAGTCCAGAACCTCAAGATGGCGCCGATGGTGAAGAACAATTCGCTGTCGGTATTCGCCGGCCAGATCACCGGCGTGTTCGGCCTGGTCGGCGCCGGCCGCACCGAGACCTTCAAGGTCGTGGCGGGCGTCATGAAGCGCGACTTCTTCCACGGCGGAGAGATTCTTCTCAACGACAAGCCCGTGCGCTACCGCGTGCCTGCGCCGGCGGTGAAGGCGGGCATCGCCTATGTGACCGAGGACCGCAAGGTCGAGGGCTTCTTCGAGACCGCCTCGATCGCACGCAACATCTATCTCGGCCTGCTCGCCAAGTTTCCCGCAGGGCGTGCCTGGCTGTCGCGGCGCGAGATTCATGCGGCAGGCCAAAGCTGGATCGAACGCCTCAAGGTCCGCGCCATCGGCGACGAGGTCAGGGTCGTCGAGCTCTCGGGCGGCAACCAGCAGAAGGTCGTGATCGCCAAATCCCTGATCCAGGATCCGGAGCTGATCATCTTCGACGAGCCGACGCGCGGCGTCGACGTCGGGGCCATCGTCGAGATTCACGAATTGCTCAACCAGCTTGCCGACGACGGCAAGGCGGTGGTCGTGATCTCATCCTATCTGCCGGAAATCCTGGCGCTGTCGGACCGGATCCTGGTGTCCCGGCAGGGCAAGGTCGTCGAAGAGTTCTCGGCGCTGGAAGCGACCGAGGAAAAGATCATGTACGCGGCGATCCATTAGGGCCTGTCTTCAGTTAGGGGATTCCCAAATCAGTTTTTGAA
>NZ_JBAURI010000869.1:0-5129 GCF_049581145.1 Bradyrhizobium sp. | reverse complement strand
TCGGTCCGATGAATATCTGTGGTGGCAGGTCGCCGAATACACGTTTGATACGTTCATGATCCGCTCGCGCACGCGCGGGTGATCACGACTCAAGTCGGGGATGAAAAGCCCGGCCTCCCAGCGGAGGCCGGGCTTTTGCGTTGCGGTGGCTCAGTTCACCATGGAAATCCGGAAAGGGATGTTCCACACTGGCCGGCAGGCCTCGCCACGAAGGCTGTTGAGAACGAAAAACTGATCAGCTGAGGGAGGGAGCAACCATGAAACGTCGAGATTTCATCAAGGTCACGGGTTTGGGCGTTGCCGGCGCGGCGACGATTGCGGCGCCGGCGGTCGCGCAATCGATGCCGGAGATCAAATGGCGCATGACGACGAGCTGGCCGAAATCGCTCGACACGCTGCATGGCGGCGCCGAGATCATGGCGAAAGCGGTCGGCGAGGCCACCGACAACAAATTCCAGATCCAGACCTTTGCCGCAGGCGAGATCGTGCCCGGCCTGCAGGTGCTGGACGCCGTGCAAAGCGCCACTGTCGAGATCGGCCACACCGCGTCGTATTATTATTTCGGCAAGGACCCGACCTTCACCTTCGGCTCCTCGGTGCCGTTCGGTCCCGACACCCGCATCAACCAGGCCTGGTATATCGCGGGCGGCGGCAGGGAGGCGCTCAACGAGTTCTACAAGGGCTACGATATCCTGTCACTGCTAGCCGGCAACACCGGCTGCCAGATGGGCGGCTGGTTTCGCAAGGAGATCAATACCGTCGACGATTTGCAGGGCCTCAAATTCCGCATCGGCGGCTTTGCCGGGCGCGTGATGCAGAAGCTCGGCTCGGTGCCGCAGCAATTGGCCGGCGGTGACATCTATCCGGCGCTGGAAAAGGGCACCATCGACGCGGCCGAATGGGTCGGTCCGTATGACGACGAGAAGCTCGGCCTCTATAAGGTCGCGCCGCATTACTATTACCCCGGTTGGTGGGAGGGCGGCACCATGATCCTGGCCTTCGTCAATCTCGGCAAGTTCGACGCGCTGCCGAAATATTACCAGAGCGTGCTGGAGCAGGCCGGCCACCTCGCCAACAACTGGATGATGGCGAAATACGACTCGGTCAACCCGATGGCGCTGCGCAAATTGCTCGCCGGCGGCACCAGGCTGCATGCCTTCTCGCCGCCGATCATGGAGGCCTCCTTCAAGGCGGCCAAGGAACTCCACGGCGAAGTCGCCGCCAGCAACGCCAACTTCAAGAAGGTCTACGAGTCGCTGACCAACTACTCCAGCAACGCCTATTCCTGGTTCCAGGTCGCCGAGGTCGGCTACGACAATTTCATGGCCCGGCACTCGCAGAGCTGAGCGGAGGAATTCGCGCGAAGCTCCCGGCAGCGCTTAGATGCGTAGGGCGGATTGGAGCCCATCGGGTCCGTGCGCAGCGCGGAGCCGATGGGCGTAATCCGCGGTTACGCGGCGAGATGGCGGGTTAAGGCTTCGCCTCCAACCCTCGCTACACGCTGGGCTACGGCTTCGCCGGCGGCCCGAAATCGAGCGGTGGCAGATCGAGCTGCGGCACCTCGATCTTGACCTTGTTCAGATCGACGTCGATCGGCTTGTCGAGCAGGCCGGTCACCGTGATCGGGAAGGCGATCACCAGGATGACCATGATGGCCTGCAGCCCGATCCAGGGCATCGCGCCCCAATAGATGTCGGAGCTCTTGACCTCCTTGGGCGCCACGCCGCGCAGATAGAACAGCGCGAAGCCGAACGGGGGATGCAAGAACGAGGTCTGCATGTTGACGCACAGCATGACGCCGAACCAGATCAGGGCGGCGTCCGGTCCGACCACCGGTGCCAGCACCTTCTGTGCCACCGGCGCGATCATGGGCAGGAGGATGAAGGCGATCTCGAAGAAGTCGAGGAAAAACGCCAGGAAGAAGATGAAGAGGTTGATGAAGATCAAGAAGCCCCAGACCCCGCCGGGCAGCGAGGTCAACAGATGCTCCAGCCAGACTCCGCCGGAGACCCCGAGAAACACCACCGAGAAGCAGGTCGAGCCGATCAGGATGAAGGTGACCATGGTGGTGATGCGCATGGTCGTCTCGTAGCCCTGCTTGATCAGGTCGCGCAGTTCGGGAATCCTTACCGCCTCGAGGCAGATCCAGACCACCGCGAGATAGGTGAGCGCGAACGCGGTCTTGAAGATCAGCCCTTCGGTGTAGAACATGCCGATGATGGTGCCGATGCCGGCGGCGATGATGCCGATGATCAGGATCTTGCTGCCGGCCGCGGTGAAGTCCTTGTGATGGATAGCGGCCAGCACGATGGCGCCGACAGCGCCCATGGCGCCGGCTTCGGTCGGCGTCGCCAGACCCATCATCATGGTGCCGAGCACGACGAAGATCAGCACGGCGGAGGGGACGATGCCGAGCAGGCATTTCTTCCACAGCGCCCAGCCGGTCAGGGTGCGCGCGTCCTTCGGCACCGGCGGCACGTGATCCGGCTTGAAGACGCCGAGCAGGAAGGTGTAGCCGGCGAACAGCATGATCTGAAACACCGACGGTCCCCAGGCGCCGAGATACATGTCGCCGACCGACTTGCCGAGCTGGTCGGCCAGCACGATCAGGACCAGCGAGGGAGGCACCAACTGGGTGATGGTGCCGGAGGCCGCCAGCACGCCGGTGATGTAGCGCATGTTGTAGCCGTAGCGGATCATCACCGGCATCGAGATCAGCGCCATGGCGATGACCTGCGCTGCCACCGTGCCGGTGATGGCGCCCAGGATGAAGCCCACGATGATGACGGAGTAGCCCAGCCCGCCGCGGATCGGGCCGAACAGCTGCCCCATCGAATCGAGCATGTCCTCGGCGAGCCCGCAGCGCTCCAGCACCGCGCCCATGAAGGTGAAGAACGGGATCGCCAGCAGTAATTCATTGGACAGCACGCTGCCGAACACGCGGCCGGGTATCGCCTGCAGGAAATTAAGGTCAAAGAAACCGAGATGGATGGCGAGGAAGCCGAACGAAAGTCCGACGGCGGCGAGCGTGAAGGCGACGGGGAAGCCGATCAGCATCGCCAGGACCAGGCCGCCGAACATCAAGGGCGGCATCATCTCCAGCGTAATCATTGCGTCGGCCTCTCGTACTTGGCGTCGATCGTGACCTCGCCCTTCAGCGCCGCGATGCGCTTGATGACTTCGGAGACGCCCTGCAGCGCCAGCATCACGAAGCCGGAGGGGATCACGAACTTGATCGGCCAGCGGACCAGGCCGCCGGCATTGCCCGACATCTCGCCGACCGCATAGGCCTGCATGAAGAACGGCCAGGACAGATAGGCCAAGAGCAGGCAGGAGGGGATCAGGAAGAACAGCGTTCCGATCAGGTCGAGCCAGAGCTGACCGCGCTCGGTCAGGAACAGATAGAAGATCTCGACGCGGACATGCTCGTTGCGCTTGAAGGTGTAGGAGGCGCCGAACATCACCAGGATCGCGAACATGTACCACTGCAGTTCGAGCCAGCCGTTTGAGCTGTAGCCGAACGCGTAGCGGATCATGGCGTTGCCCGCGCTGACCAGGCACGCCGCCAGCACCAGCAGATTGCAGACATAGCCGATCTTTTCGTTGATCAGATCGATGGCTGAACTGACCGCCAGCAATGGACGCATCTTGTTCTCCGCGGTCGCGCCGGCCCTAGGGCGCGCCGATCAGGTCTATCGGCATCGCTCCGCCATCACGCATGGAGCGCGCGCGGCCACGGCTGGTCGGCTGAAGCGATTGCAAGGATAGTCCTCCCCCTTGTGCTTTCGTCTTGTGCTCTCATCGTGCTGTTGCCGTCTCGCCTGCGCCGGCTGGGCGCAGTGGCCGACGCGGGCCGAGCAGGCTCTCGAAAGCAGGCGCACCATTTCAGCGCGCCCTGGCGGCGTCAATCGGAAAATCGGCAAATTGCCCAGGGTCAAGCCATTGTCCGGCTTGGTAAATCAGTTCGATCGGGGACGGGCTCAGCCGCCGGTCACGCTCATATGGCGGCTGACGCTCGGGCGGTTGTGGCGGCGATCGATGATGAAGTCGTGACCCTTCGGCTTCGATCCGATGGCGCGATCGATCGCGGCGCCGAGCAGGTCGTCGGCGGCGGAGGCGCGCAGCGGCTTGCGCAGATCGGAGGCATCCTCCTGGCCGAGACAGGTGTGCAGCGTCCCGGTGCAGGTGATCCGCACCCGGTTGCAGGATTCGCAGAAATTATGGGTCATCGGGGTGATGAAGCCGAGCTTGCCGCCGGTCTCGCTGACGCGGACATAGCGCGCAGGTCCGCCGGTGTCGTCGGCGAGGTCGGTCATTGTGTAGCGCTGGGCCAGCCGCGCGCGCAGCAGCGACAGCGGGACATATTGGTCGATGCGGCCTTCACCGATCTCGCCCATCGGCATCACCTCGATCAGCGTCAGGGCCATGCCGTTGCCATGCGCCCATTGCATCAGCTGCGGGATCTCGTCCTCGTTGAAATGCTTCAGCGCCACCGTGTTGATCTTCACGGCAAGGCCTGCCGCGCGCGCGGCCTCGATGCCGGCCAAAACCTTGTCCAGATCGCCCCAGCGCGTGATGGCGCGGAATTTTTCGGGATCGAGCGTATCCAGGGAGACATTGATACGGCGCATGCCGCAGCCGTGTAATTCTTTCGCGTAGCGGGCGAGCTGCGTGCCGTTGGTGGTCATCGTCAGTTCGCGCAAAGCGCCGGTATCGAGGTGGCGCGATAGCGAGCGCACCAGCGACATCAGATTGCGCCGGACCAGCGGTTCGCCGCCGGTCAGCCGCAGCTTCTTCACGCCCTTGGCAATGAAGGCCGAGCACAGCCGGTCCAGCTCCTCGAGCGTCAACAGGTCCGCCTTGGGCAGGAAGGTCATGTCCTCGGACATGCAGTAGAGACAGCGCAGATCGCAGCGATCGGTAACCGAGACCCGCAAATAGCTGATGATCCGCCCGAACGGATCGGTCATCGGACGGGCCAGCGAGGCGAGCGAGGTGGAAGTGGGTCCGGTCATTGGCTGCAAGGGCCTTAAATCACAGTGGCCGCGGGTGGGGCGGGGCGATGCGACGTCATGCCACCAATTTAAGTACGATGCGACCCCGAACAATCCGTTCGAAGGCGCGAGATC
>NZ_JBAURI010000868.1:0-2708 GCF_049581145.1 Bradyrhizobium sp. | reverse complement strand
TCCACCACCAGGCCGTGTTCGAGCCATGCGGTCTCATCCACTCCGTACACAGCCGTGCGCCCACCGCGGCCAATGTTGTCGCCGATCTCGCCGATAATGGAACTGCGAGTTTTGGGGAAATAGATCTTGCGCTCCTGCGCATGCAACTTCTGCACGTAGCCGGCGACCGCAAAATCCGGCATCCATTCCAGGTACTCGCGCACTTTCCAGAACAGCGAACCAGAATCAGCCGGGCCGTTGTCCACTTTCTCGCCCTTGTAGCTACCGAGCCCTATAGGCATGTCATCGAACAACGTACCCAGTGCAATGGCGAAGCCCACGAAACAGTAGCTCGCCCCAACGTCACGGCTTTTCTCGGTGAGCCCGTACTGGTTGGAGCGCCAGCAGTCGTACCAGAAATCAATCAGCTCGCGTTGACGGGCGAACAGTTCGAACGGCATCACGGCGCGCGCGCCCGATGCGATCAAGCGCGGATCGACGTGAATGCCCCAATCGTTGACGTGATCGGCGATATGCGTTTGGTAGTAACGTCTGAGCATGCGCCACTCTTTCGGGTGTTTGCGAATATAGGCGATGCGCCGTTTGCGCTCATTGAACACGTCATCGTAGTGTGCCTGGCTCTTTCGCTCGGGCTTGATAGGTTCGAAGCTGGCAATAAGACCATCAGGACTCATCGCCCTTCAGAAACGCTTTGTAGGCGTGCGCCGCGTCCTCGTCGGTCAACGCACCGTCGAGTTGAATACCAAGTGTCTGCTGCTGAATCGGCCCTCCATTGGGACCGGTGTGTTCCATTCGCCCCAGCTTCGGCACGGTGTATTCAAGCAAATCGATGAACAGTTGGATGCGCCGTGCCGGATCACGTATCTGTTTCATCCATGTGGCGAGTTCACGTACGTGACATGCGGCGAGCAGCTTGAGCGCTTCGCGTACGTCGCCGCTGACTTTGTTCGGGGTGCCCTTCTTGCGGCCACCAAACTTCTTGCCGCCCTTGGGTCTGCCGCCTTTGCCTGGTTTTCCTGCCATGAAACAACTTCAGTATCCGCGATCTCGGAAAATATAAGGATTCAAAACGGATCCACTGCCAGCTCGGCTTGCATCGGCTGTAACGGCGCGAGCATGCCGTCCCATCCCCTAGCGACCAGCACCCGTTGCAGCACCGGCATGGCTTGATCGGCTTTCAGGTGCGATTCGGTGAACTGCAAAACACTCCAGCCCAGCAAAATCGCCATGTTCAACTTGTCACAATCCTCCGCAATCTGCCCGACGCTGAAATGCCCCGAGGTCACGACGCGCTGATGATGGCCGCGGGCGAGCTTCACCGACTCGACGTTGAAGCCCTGCAGCTCGACGCCTAAGTGATAGGTTGGCCAGCAGGCATCGAATCGATGCTGGCGTCCCACGATCTTCGCAAACCTATATTCGTAGATAGGTTCGGGCAATCGGTAGCGCGCGACCTGATCGCGAAAGCGTTCTTCGAGTGAGGACTGCTTCATTGGGGCAGAAAGATTCGCGCGATATGGCGCGAGAGTTCCAGCGGAATCTTCGCGATCAGCGCTGAGGCGGCTTTTCTGCGCGGACTGGCAGAGGGCAAAGATGCCCGTCCGGTGTCGAACCAGACAGCACCGCTGCCTTGGTGTTTGCGACCGTCGTCGAGTCGATCAGCCGCAGTGGCCTGAAATCCTCTTTTCCACATCGGAGCTCGCCCATCCGGATTGCGCCCTGTGCCGCTCGTCGTGTTGTGGGCGATGTTGAACCAGGAGCCGCCAGCGTTCTTGATCGCCGAATCTCTGAAACAGCCGCCGACTTCGCCGTCTTTGTAGCCGTAGTTGTGCTGGCCGAACTTGCTCCAGTCCAGTCCCGGTACTTTCGCCGCCTGCTTCGTCATCGGCATCAGCGCCGGCACATCGCCCCATAGCTGATAGCTGCCGAAGTTCCACCTCGATCGACCGACCCACGGAATCGCGCCGCGAACGTTCTCGACCACCATCGGAATGTGTCGGCCCGCTGCCTCAGAAGCCTCGCGCTGAATCCTGAAACAGGCATCGAACAATGCCGTGAGCTCGGCCACCGTGCGCGAGCCGCGATAGCCTTCCGGAAACTCGTCCTCACCTCGAAGCGCCCGCGCGACCTGCTTGGCGCGCTTCCAGGGCATCGCCATCCAACTGAACTCCTGGCAAGGCGGGCTGGCCACGATCAAGTCAACGTCCTTGAACTGCCGGCCATGCAGCGTCAGGACATCTTGCAGGATCAATTGTGCCGGATAGCAATGATCGCCGTAGACGTGCTGTTCGATGTCGAATCCGATGACATCGTAGCATTCCGCTAAACCGCCTTCGGCCCATCCTCCAAGCCCTGCAAATAAGTCGATCATTAATGGTTTCATGATCGCTTGGACACCTCGATCGCATCGAACAGGCGCTTGCCTGCGATATAGCCACAAATCACCGCAAGCCCGAGCAGCCAGCAGTAAGTGTCATCGTCATCGCGCGTAACCTGCGCGAGCATCGAGCCCACCAGGCTCAAGGCGAGCCACAGCGCTGTGATTGCGTAGCTTCTAACGACAGATCGCCAGTCGCTGGTCATGTCAAGTCCAATTTAACAGTACACGCATCGATTTTAAGGCTAGACAGCGAGCGTGGGAGCGGTCTATCACCCCCCCCCCGCCACTATGGGCTGTCTGGGTCGCCAGCGCCTGTCCAGGACGCACT
>NZ_JBAURI010000867.1:0-1699 GCF_049581145.1 Bradyrhizobium sp. | reverse complement strand
GGTCCATGCTGGGCAGGAAACTGTGCGACAGCGTGTTCCAGATGATCAGGATGCGCTCGAGCCACATGCCGACGAGAATCGCGATCGAGACGGCGATAAGGACGGCAAGGCTCGCTCTGGCGCGGGGAAACCAGAGGACCTGCGGCGCGAGCACGTTGCAGAACAGCATGCCGGCGTATTCCGGCCAGTAGGCGCCGGTGAATTCGAAGGCGACGAGGTCGCGATCGGACGCGTCGCCGCCTATCCAGGCCGCGAACCATTCGCTGGCGTAGGACAGCCCCATGACGATCGCCGCCATCAACATGATCTTGGCCATCGCGTCGAAGTGGAGTTCCGTGATCAGCGCCTGAAGGCCAAGTCCGCGCGAAATAGCGATGGTGATGAGAACCACCATCGCGAAGCCCGAGTACATCGCACCGACCACGAAGTAAGGCGGGAAGATCGGTTCACGCCAGCCGGGCATCAGACTGGCCGCAAAGTCGAGCCCGACGATCGAATGGACGGAGCAGACGAGCGGCGTTGCGAGCGCGGCGAGCGTGATTTGCAGCCGGCGATAATGGCGCCAGTGGCGAGCCGAGCCGCGCCAACCGAGCGCGAAGACCCCGTAGACCTTCCGCCAGGCGCCTCGCGAGCGATCGCGCGCCGTGCCGAGATCGGGCAGGACGCCGACGTACCAGAAGATGATCGAGAACAGGAGATAGCTGGTGATCGCCCAGAAATCCCAGATCAGCGCGCTGCGCCACTGCGGCCAGACCGTCATCGTGTTGGGATAGGGGGTCAGCCAATAAAAATACATTGGCCTGCCGAGATGGATGATCGGAAAAATCCCGGCGATGGCCGCGGCGAACAGGGTCATCGCCTCGGCGAACCGGTTGGTCGCGGCGCGCCATTTCTGCCGCATCAAAAGCAGCATGGCCGAGATCAGCGTGCCGGCATTGCCGATACCGATCCACCACACGTAGTCGGCGATCGCGGTGCCCCACACCACGGTGGTGTTGACGCCCCAGACGCCGATGCCGCGCATCAAGACTACGGTCACGCCGACCAGAAAAACGACCGTCATCGCGCCGCTCACCGCGAAGCCGATCCACCAAGCCCGCCATGACCATTGCCCGCGCTCGTAGAGCGGCGCGGTGACGATCGCGTTCACCGCTTCGAGACTGCGCGCCTGCGGCAGCGTCCAGCGCGCCGGCTCGGGCGGCATCGGCTCGCTGCGGATGGCGGCTACGCTCATGACTGCTTGCTCCCAAAATCCGGATTGGGATTTTGCAGCCGGGCGAGGTAGGTAGTGCGCGGTCGCGTGCCGAGATCGCCGAGGAGCGCATAAGCATGCGGCTCCGTGCGTAGCGCATTGATCCGCGAATTAGCGTCGGACAGATCGCCGAAGCTGATCGCCCGCGTCGGGCAGGCGGCCTGGCAGGCGGTGACGACCTCGCCGTCGCGGATGGTGCGGTGCTCCTTCTCGGCGGCGCGTCGCGCCCGGCTGATGCGTTGAACGCAATAAGTGCATTTCTCCATGACGCCGCGGCCGCGCACCGTGACGTCCGGGTTGAACACCGCTTTGACGATGTCGTCGCCGAACGATTTGTATTCCTCGCCGTCGGCATATCCGAAGAAGTTGAAGCGGCGCACTTTGTACGGACAGTTTGATTGGCAGAACCGCGTGCCGACGCAGCGATTGTAGACCTGCAGGTTTAGT
>NZ_JBAURI010000866.1:0-6430 GCF_049581145.1 Bradyrhizobium sp. | reverse complement strand
GGGAATACGCGAAGCCTCGTCCCGGTCATTGCCCAGCGAGCCCTGGGCCGCGTTTCGCGAAATTGCAAATGTTGGCGGCACCACAAGAATTTGCCCGACGTCGCGCGATCAACGGTCGGTCACATCGAATCGGTCTCATTCAAACGACCTCACCATGGGTGCCGTGCCGCCGTCACCCTCGATTGCCACAGCTGCTGTCATCCCCGGGCCGACAGCCAGGGTTTCTACCGTCCAAGTGCGCGCTCCGACGTTGACGTAGCTGGGCGCTGGTCCAAAACCAACCTCTATTTGACGGGGATCGATCAGGAATCCTTGGCCCAATGCCTTGAGCAACGCTTCCTTTCGAGTCCACAGACCAAGGAAGCTGGAATGGATTTCTCTGGCCGGTCGTCGTTCCAGTAGTTCGGCTTCCCGAGCCGTGGTGACGCGAAGTGCCACCCCTGAGAGGTCACTGATTGCTCGCCAGGTCTCGATATCGACGCCCACAGGCCGGTCAGCGACCGCGATCAGGCAGTGGCGGCCGGAATGGGACAGATTGAATTCCAGGCTTGCGGCGGGTCGGGCAAGAAAGGGCTTGCCGGCCGCGGTCGTATCAAATTCGAGGCCTGCAGGATCGGCCCCCAATTCGAGGGCAAGGATGCGTCGAACAGCATGATGTGCCGTTAACCACCGTCGGCGCTGATGTAGCAGGCGAAGGCGACCGGCACGCGTGCGCTCACTCGTAGAAACAAGACTTAGATCCCCGCTGGCGCAATCCAGATCGACCGCCCAGACCTGCAATTGTGACCTCGGCAACTGGTTGCCTCGCTGGTACGGCCGCTCGAAAGTGGACGCTGCGGCGAAGCGTTTGTCGTTCAAATCGCGATCAGAAGAGGGTGCTTGCGCACCAATTCAGGATCGACGTAACCGCGATCATCGATCCACTCGTGAGGACAGTAGCACAAAGACACCGTATCAACCCGGTAGCCGTCCCGGAGAATGGCTTGGCGCGTGCCCATCTGGCCAGTCCATACGTTCTCGCCAGACGTCATATCGAAGCGCATGGCATCGAAAATTGCAGTGTCGTGGGTCATGACAAGCGCCGTTCGGGCGTCTCCAAGCTTGGACCAAAACACAATGTAAAATGTAATAGGAGAGAATTAAACGGTCTACTCACCCCAACTGCAAGTGGGTACTTTGACAGTTTACCCAATGGCAAGCTGCCTTTCCACCGCCACCCGGCGTAAAACCGGTGCTCGGTCGCGCCATCGTTACCGTTGAAACCCCGCGAGCGGCCCGAAACGTGATCCAACGCCGGACCTTGTTTTCATTGATGTTTCCGCCGACAATGAGCCCCTTGCGCCCGTGGCGATACCGCGATGGTTCCTGAGCTACGAGGACGGCGAGGCCGTGTCGATCAAGTGCGCCACGCTCTTGGGAAAGAACGGGTCATCGCTGTCGACGAACATCGTCAGCCCTCATGTTCAAGTCCCTCCACGGTTCGCAGGATCGGGAGGCACCAATCTATGGGCAGGTAGCAGTCGCGTGACGCAGGTCAACCGGCATGGTCTGCGCTGCCGCTGTCGCGCTGTTCACGCGCTTGCCGGCTGCCTTCCGGTTGTTTGCATTTGTCGGGAACGCGGCGTTACACAGTCCAGCGTGCCGGTCTGTGAGGACGAGATATGGCGGTGCAAATGGTCCCCGCTCTGCGTGCTGTAGCGTGTTTCCTGTCCGTGATGCTGCAATCGGCGGGCATGCCTGCTTTTGCGCAGGATGTGGCGCCGGCTCAGACCGATATCGCGAGGCCGAGCGACCAGGAACTCACGATCCCAGGGGATCGAACCAGGGTTGGTGCGCAGGAGCCCGCTGACACCGCTGGGGATAACGACACCCGCGAGGCGCTGTGCCTGATGGTCGAATCGGCGGCGAAGGCGAATGATCTGCCGCTGGAATTTCTCGCGCGGGTGATCTGGCAGGAGAGCCGCTTTCAGTCCGATGCCGTCGGTCCCGTAACGCGCAACGGTCAGCGCGCCGAAGGCATCGCGCAATTCATGCCGGGGACTGCGAGCGAGTTGCGGTTGCTCGATCCCTTCGATCCGGTGCAGGCGCTGCCAAAATCGGCGGAATTCCTGAATGTGCTGCGCAACCGGTTCGGCAATCTGGGGCTCGCCGCCGCCGCATATAATGCCGGACCGCGCCGCGTGCAGGAATGGCTCGCCGGAACCGGCTTTATGCCGCAGGAGACGCGCAACTACGTCGTCGCCATCACTGGCGTCAGCATCGACGACTGGGTCGCGGTCGGCACGAACGACAAGATGTCCGACCGCGCAGCGAAGACCAGTTGCCGCGAGTTGATCGCGTTGCTCAAGCGCTCGCCAAATCCTTTTGTCGCTCAGCTTGAACATCGCGTGGCGCTTGCCGCTGCCAAGCTCTGGGGCGTTCAGGTCGCCGCCGGCTTCAATCGCGATAACGCGCTCGCGATGTATGCGCGCGCGATCAAGGGCTTCAGTGCCGTCATCGGCAGTCAGGATGATCCCTTGCTGTTCCGCAGCCACGGCACCAGTACGTTCTATCAAGTCCGGATCGGCGCCGACACGCGTCGCAGGGCCGACGATCTTTGCAGCCGCATCCGGAGTGCGGGCGGCGCCTGTCTTGTGAAGCGCAATGAGCATGAGGGGCTAACCGGGCATCTGCACAACAACCGACCTGCAGGCCGGCTCGCCGGAGCGCGACGCAGCTGAACAGTAATTTTGATTGCTTCCGATTGCGGCTGACGCTTGCGGGCAGATGAAGCTGCTGGCGGAAAAGATGCTCATTCGGCCGGAGCACATGTGGAGCGCCGCGGCAGCCGCAAGCGTTGCGGAGGGCGGATCCGTGCGGAAAATGTCGGCGGCGATATCGAGCAGATGCTCAACCCGTGCGGGAGCCGAAGCGCGGCAACTATCGCGGGTTCCTCAGCTCGGCCGGTCGGCCGTGACGCGCCAGATTACATCCCCAACATCGTCCGCCACCAGAACGGAGCCGTCAGGTCCGAGCGTGACCCCGACCGGCCGCCCGTAGGAAAACCGCTCGTCCGGCGCGAGGAAGCCGGTCAGAATATCCCGCGGCGGCCCGGCGGGCCGCCCGTTTGCGAACGGCACGAACACGACCTTGTAGCCGCTCAGCGTGCTGCGGTTCCAGGAGCCATGCTGCCCGATGGCCATGCCGTCCGGAAAGCCCGGCAGCGTGCCGGCCGGCAGCCAGCATAGACCGAGCGATGCGGTGTGGCCGCCGAGCGCGTAGTCCGGCGTGATGGCCTTTGCGACGGCGGCAGGATCCTGCGGCACGCGATCGTCCACCGTCTGCCCCCAGTAGCAATAGGGCCAGCCATAGAAGCCGCCGTCGCGGACCGAGGTCAGATAGTCGGGAGGTGTTTCGTCGCCGAGGCCGTCGCGCTCGTTGACCACGGTCCAGAGCACGCCGGTGGTTGGCTCCCATGCCAGGCCGACCGGGTTGCGCAAGCCGCCGGCAAAGATGCGGCTCGTGCCACCATCCAGATCGAGCTCGTAGACGGCGGCGCGACCGTCCTCAACCTCCAGGCCGCTCTCGGCGATATTGCTGAGCGAGCCGACCCCGGCATAGAGTTTTCGGCCATCGGGACTGGGCAGCAGGCTCCGCGTCCAGTGGCCGCCGGGCTTGAACGTGGTGAGCCTACGCCCCGATGCCGTGATGCGGTCCGCGCCCGCCGCATACGGGAAGGCCATGACGCCGTCGGTGTTGCCGACATAGAACGTGTCGCCCACGAGCGCCATGCCGAACGGCTGGTTCAGTCCCTCCATGAAGGTCCCGCGCGCCTCGGCGATGCCGTCACCGTCGCGGTCGCGCAGCAGCGTGATGCGGTTCGCGCTGACGCCGAGGGCATCGGCGCGTCGCATCGTCGCCTGCATCGCGTAGCCGAACACATTCCTGGCTGGTCCCTCGACCTGGGTCGCCTCGGCAACGAGGACGTCGCCGTTGGGCAACACATGTATCCAGCGCGGATGTTCCAGGCCGGTCGCAAACGCATTGACCTTGAGCCCCGGTGCCGCCACGGGCGTCTGCCCGTTCGTCCATCCTCTCGCCGTCGGCATCTTGAGCGTTGGGATCGCACCTTGCGGCTTCGCCGCCGGTACCACCGGCGCGCTGCCCCAGGCCGGTTCATGCGCCGCGCCTTGCGACCGGCGCCACAGCAGTGCGGCAGCGCCAATCAGCGCGACGATTCGCGCAAAAACTCCGGACAAGCTCATTGAAATTCCCCTGTTGAGTGCGCCAACATTATCCGAGGCCGAAGCGCATTAACACAATATCGTCGACGCGCGAACTCGCCGGCATCAGCGACGTGTCCCATCGCGGCGACGAGGAGAGGGATTCAGTCGGGCCTGATCGTCGCAACACAGCATCTGTGTCGGGTCGCACCGTTGCTGCGTGGCACGGCCGAAAGGGGCAGCTACGGCAACATCGTCTTATGCGAGACGTTTTTGGCCACCGTATAGCAATAAAGCCCCTCGGTCCCTCCCTCGCGTCCGTACCCGCTGTCCTTGACGCCGCCGAACGGCGTTTCGGCCACCGATGCGACGAAGTGGTTGATCGAGAGATTGCCAGCCTCGACATCGTCGGCCAGACGGGCGGCGTTGTGCGCCGAACGCGTAAAAGCATAGGCGGCGAGGCCATAAGGCAGCGAATTGGCCTTTTCGATCGCCTCGTCCAGATCGCGCACGGGATTGACCAGCGCCAGCGGGCCGAACGGCTCCTCGTTCATGGCGCGCGCATCGTCCGGCACATCGGCAAGCACGGTCAGCGGAAAGAAATAGCCGCGATTGCCGATCCGGCTGCCGCCGGCAAGAACACGGGCACCTTTCGATTTGGCATCCGCGACGAGCGCTTCCATCGCATCGATCCGCCGCGGATTCGCCAGCGGCCCCATCTGGGTCGTCGGATCGAGGCCATCGCCGACCTTGAGCTGCGCGGCCTTCTCGGCAAATGAGTCGACAAAACGCTGATAAATCGCTTCCTGAACGAAGAACCGCGTCGGCGAAACGCAGACCTGGCCGGCGTTACGCGACTTGCCGGTGACGGACGTCGCGGCCGTGGCGCACGGATCGACATCGTCACAGACGATGACCGGCGCGTGGCCGCCAAGCTCCATGATCGCGGGCTTCATGTGGCGGCCGGCCATCTCCGCCAGCGATTTGCCGACCGGAATCGAGCCGGTGAAGGTGATGAGCCGGATGGATGATTGCGGAATCAGGTGGCTGGAAATCTCGGCCGGATTGCCGAACACCAGGTTGAGAACCCCTGTCGGCAGCCCGGCGTCGTGGAAGGCCCGCACCAACTGGACGGCTCCGGCCGGCGTTTCCTCCGAAGCCTTCAAAATGATGGAACAGCCGGAAGACAAGGCGCCTGCGACCTTTCGCGCCGGCGAGCTCATCGGAAAATTCCACGGCGAGAACGCCGCCACCGGACCGATCGGCTGACGCAAAACCGTGTGGCGCATGCCCGGCTCGCTGGGGATGACGCGTCCATAGAGCCGCAGCCCTTCGGTTGCGTCCCATTCGATGATGTCGCAGCCGCGCAAGATCTCCAGCCGGGCCTGGTCGATCGGCTTGCCCTGTTCGAGGGTCATCGCGACGGCCATGGCATCGACGCGCTCGCGGATCAGGTTGGCGGCTTTCAGGATGATCTGTGACCGCTTGGCGGGCGACGTCTTGCGCCAGGTTGCAAATCCCCGTTCGGCGGCCGCGAGCGCATCGTCGAGATCGGTGGCGGTCGCCGTGGGGACCGTGCCGAGGACGCTTTCATCGGCGGGATTGATCACGGGCTGGCCGCTTGCGCGTTTCCAGCGGCCGTCGATATAGAGTTCGATGTCGGGATAATTTGCCATGATTTGGATCCCCCGAGATTGACGCGCGGGCGCGCGACGGTTGTGCGAGCCACTCGATCGGCTCGATCCACGTCCTGATGTGGTAGAAGCACCTTGCGTTATAGTGTATTGAATATAATGCGATCAGCCCCTGCGAAGTCAATGCATGCCGGCGAATGTGTGGTCCGCGCCACGCGACGGTTCAGCGAACTGTCGCAGAACGCTATGATCTTATCCTCCGATGCGCAAATGTCGGCCGATCATGTGTGGCCACGAACCTTGTGCCCTTATTCCCGCGACCTTACGCTCGGATGATCGCCGCCACCGCCACGGTGTTACGAGTATCTCCAGCGCCAACGAGACTTCTGATCCGCACGACCAAACTAGACGATCGATTCCTTGAAACCCGTCATTTTCAAGCCCTGGGGCATGATCCAGGACAGTGCTTCCGATTTTCAGAAATTGTTCTTGACGCCCACCCCAAATCACCTGCATATTGCCGCCATCCTGTCCCACAGAGGGGCGTTCCGGATCGTCCAGAGACGCGGGGCAGGATGCGGTGGACGCGGCAGT
>NZ_JBAURI010000865.1:0-3328 GCF_049581145.1 Bradyrhizobium sp. | reverse complement strand
GTTCCAAGAGATCCACCACGGGACGGTTCGCCTTGCGGGCCTCGGGGGTGAAGCGCGGCAGGCTGGTGCGATTGTCATTGCCGCCGAAGCTGGTGCTCTCGTCGATCTTGCCCGTGAGGAAGCCTCTTCCCAGGGGACTGAACGGAACGAAGCCGATTCCGAGTTCCTCGCATGCCGGCAACGCCTCCGCTTCGGGTTGACGCCACCACAGGGAGTATTCGCTCTGGATCGCCGCGACCGGCTGGACCGCGTGGGCGCGGCGTATCGTCGAGGCGCCGGCCTCGCAGAGGCCGAAGTGCTTGACCTTGCCCTGCGCGATCAGATCCTTCACCGCGCCGGCGACGTCCTCGATCGGGACGCTGGGATCGACCCGGTGCTGGTAGAACAGGTCGATCGATTCGATCCGCAGCCGCTTCAGGGAGCCTTCGGCCGCTTGCCGGATGCGTTCGGGCCGGCTGTCGAGCCCATCAGAACCGTGAGTGCCGGGGCCGAGGTCGTGTCCGAACTTGGTGGCGATGACGACGTTCTCGTGGAACGGCTGCAGCGCTTCACCGACCAGTTCTTCATTGGTGAACGGACCGTACACCTCGGCAGTATCGAAAAAGGTGACCCCGCGCTCGACCGCCGAGCGGACAAGCGCGATCATCTCCCTGCGGTCCGGAGCCGGGCCACGGTGATAGTTCAGGCCCATGCAGCCCAGGCCGATGGCCGAGACGGTCAGGCCGCTATTGCCAAGCTTGCGTGTCTGCATTGCAAATCTCCTGGCCGATCGTCGCGCGGCGGCTGTCAGACCTCAGCTATGTGCAGGTCCCGCGGGCACGACAGGTAGCGAGCGGCCCGCGATGAAATCGCCGTCGAGCGGGCGCGTTGACGCGACATCATTTGCGGTATTGCTCGTCCGAGACCTTTTCCATCCAGTCGACGTTCTTGCCGTCGAGCGATTCCGTAATGGCGATGTGCGTCATCGCGGTCGTTGCGGTCGCACCGTGCCAGTGCTTTTCGCCGGGCGGAAACCAGACGACGTCGCCGGGGCGGATTTCTTCGGTCGGCCCGCCCTCGCATTGCACCCAGCCGAGGCCGGACGTCACAATAAGCGTCTGGCCGAGGGGTGGGTATGCCACATCGTCCGGCCACCGGGTTCGAACGTGACCTGGCCGCAGCTGAGGCGTGTCGGATCGCCCACCTGAAATAATGGATCCACCCGGACCGTACCGGTGAACCATGCCTCGGGACCTTTGCCCGAAGGTCGTGAACCGTTGCGATTGATGTCCATTGTGCCGTTCCTTTTCATCGTTGAGTCATTCGCTGCCGGCGCCTGCCCAAAGCCCGGCCCCGCCGATGCCAGGAGAGCCCATCCGGCCGCGCCCGAGAGCACGGTCCTCCGCTTCACCAGGCGCGGCGCTCCTGTCGCGGCCCCCATGCAACGCCAGAAACAGGGGTCGGATCTGTCCATCTGCCAAGCTCTCTCTGCCTCATGGGTCGTTGCGAACGGAGGCCTTTCTCCAGCCCTGGTTTCAGCGCGTCCGGCTATCCAGATCAGCCCCGGCCTTTGCGCTGCTTGGCGAGATGCGGCTTGAATCAGCCTGAGCGACCGGACCATCTGCTCCACCGCCGCCTGGTATTTTTGTCGCACGTCGGCTGCGACAGCGGGCCGAAACGGACGCCGTCAGCGGCCAGGACGTTTCTAGTGTGGTCGTTTCTAGTGTGATCGTTTCTTGAACACATCCTCCGCGACGGGCATCGCCGAAAAGACGTTGGGCCAACCGACATAAAAAGCCAGTTGTGTGATGGCTTCCGAAGCCTCCGTCTGCGTCAAGCCGTTGTCCATGGCCCTGTTGAGGTGTGGCGTAAGCTGCGCCGTCTGCCCGTTCGCGATCAGCGCGCTGACCGTGACGAGGCTGCGATCCCTTGGTGCAAGGTCCGGACGCAGCCAAAGATCCCTGAACAACACATCCGTGGTGTAGTGCACCACGCCCGGAAACGACGCGCCAAACTGCGCATCGACGCTCGTTGCGCGCTTCGCTTCCGCCGCTTCGTCGAGCGGCAGCGGCGTCACCGAAACAGCAGGAAGCTGATCGGCGCCGATGCGGCGCGCTTCGAAGACATCCTTGGCGATTGCAGCCGCTGCCATCGCATTGGCCCAGCCGGCGTAAAAGGCGAGGTGTGTTATCATCTCCGAGATTTCGCGCGGCTTGACGCCGTTGTCGAGCGCGAGGTTGAAATGGTATGACATCTCGATGGTTTGATTGCGCGCGATCAGCGCCGCCAAAGTTACCATGCTGCGGTCTCGCGGCGCGAGACCGGGACGCTTCCATACGTCGCCAAGCAGACGGTTCTGGGTGTAGGCTGCCAGGGCCGGAGCGACTTTTCGAACATCCTCATACGTGGGCGTGGGCTTTGATCCGGTCATGGTCGCGGTCTCCTCTGTCCGAGCCGATTGTATCGCAACCAGCGAAAGCAACGCGATGGTCGCGGATTGAAGTTTCATAAAGGATCTCCTGTCGGACCGCTCTTCTGCACTCAAGCTAGTCGACAGTTCGCCTTGCGATTAGACGTCGGAATCCGCATGGACCTATCAAGCGCGCTTATCAATCGGGCTTCGGCGTGCTGTCGCTTTCGCGAAACGAAAGCGAACCGCTGCGCACGCTCGTCGCTCCTTCCAGCGCAAAAACGGCGGGCTTTGGCGTGCCTGGTCCGGCACCGAAGTGGCGCGCCACGGCCGATGATGATGGGCACTATTGCTTCGCCGTGGCGCTATGATGCGGCACCCAATTCTACGCCGTTGGAGGCCAAATCTCGCCGGACCCCGCCGATGGTTCTGCGAGAGTTCACTCCGATCGTGCATTGTCCGAAGGATCGCGCGCGCCATGGCGCACGGCGTGAATGATGATTTCAGCGTCGATTGCCTCGTAGAAGATGAGATATGGATATGGCGCCGGATAGTGGGATCATCGGTCACCGCGCAGCCAGCGGATACCGCAGCAGCAGATCGGTGGCGGCGAGAATGCGGGTATGGACGCGGGCGGCTCCCTGCAGGGAGCGATCAGCGATGTAGTCCAGAATCGATGCAAGGTCGGCAAGGGCGGGAAGCGTATAGCGCAGCCTCATAGGCCATGCTTGGCCCAGACGGCCCGCACCTGTCCCTCGGTGGCGAATTCACCGCGGTCAGCGGCGGCCCTGGAGCGGGCAATCGCCTCGCGTGGCGAAATCGAGCTGCCGAGCTACACGGTAACGGTGCCGGATCAGGTTGACGTTGCGAAGCTCCGGCATCGCCTGGGGCTGTCGCAAAGCGGCTTCGCGCGTGCCTTCGGCCTGGACGTGACCGCAA
>NZ_JBAURI010000864.1:0-1697 GCF_049581145.1 Bradyrhizobium sp. | reverse complement strand
ACTACAACCAGCGCCGGCCGCATTCGGCTCTGGGCTATCTCACGCCGGCGGCCTACGCCGCCAATCTCTCCGCAACATGCGATCGTCTGCGCAACCCCGACCATATGTGGACGGCCCCTTGGCAAGCTCTTTCTTCGGCAACGTCTATTTGGCGATTGCGGTCATATGTCCGGCCTGTCGATGCGAGGCCGAAGCCCGCTGGCCATGATGCTATCCGCTTCGTCCGGCTTCTCATCAGCTCCGCGCGCTCGAGGCGCTGGTCGGGGTACGGAATGTCCGGGTCGGCGGTTCGCCGGGAGTCCATCACCTCATTGCGCGCTTGCCAAACTCCGGCGCCGTTTGCGGCGGGATGCCTTGATCAACCGATGGACGGCGCCTCGCGCCGGTACAGTTCGCCGGTCGTCATGATCGCCCAGGCGATGCGCGCCAACTTGTTGGCGAGCGCCACAGTGACGAGCCGAGCCGGTCGACGCTGGAGAAGCTGGCGCGTCCAGACGGCAAGCGGGTCGGAGCGTTTGTGCAGCCACCGAAGGCTCGCGGTTGCCCCGAGCACGAGCAGTCGCCTCAGATAAGGATTGCCCTGTTTTGTAATCCTGCCAAGCCTGTCCTTTCCGCCGCTCGAGTTCTGTCGAGGAACGAGGCCGAGCCAGGCCGCAAAGTCACGGCCGGAACGAAACGCCGATGGATCCGGCGCGTGGGCGACGAGCGCCGCGCTGATCAAGGCGCCAATACCGGGGATCGTCTCGAGGGCTTGCGCCGCGGCGCTCGACCGCCGCTGGGCTTCGATCTGCTCGTCGATGAGCGCAAGATGCGCCTCAAGCGCGCAGAGATGGTCGGCGATGACCCCTCATGACCGCGAGAGCCGACTGAGGAATATCCGCGATGTCCGGATCGTTCTCGTCAAGGCGACGCACGAGGTCAGCGAGGTTCTCGACTCCCCGTTTCTCGATAACGCCGAATTCGGCGAACTGGCTGCGCAGCGAGTTTGCGACCGCCGTGCGCTGATCGATCAACAATTGCCGCGACGTGTGCTGCATCAACGCTGCCTGCTGCTCTTCTGTCTTGACCGGAACGAACCGCATGTCTGGCCGAGACGCCGCCTCGCAAATGGCGCGCGCGTCGTGGGCGTCGGACTTGCCGCGCTTGACGAAGGGCTTCACGTAATTCGGCGAGATCAGTCGCACGCGATGGCCCAGCCGTCCGACCTCGCGGCCCCAATAATGCGACGACGAGCAGGCTTCCAAAGCGACTTCGCAAGGCGGCAGCGAGCCGAGAAAGCCCAGGACCTTGTCGCGCGGGAGCTTGCGGTTGAAGACCTCTCTTTCAGCTTCGTCCACGGCGCGAACCTGAAACCAACGCTTGGCGATATCCAATCCGATGCGGACGATCTGGCGCATGATGAGGAGCCTTTCGCGATGCCGGTCGAATCGACCTCCGGCCGCAGAGCCTGAACGCCCAGGCTGGGGCCGTCCACATCATCAGCTCCGCCGATCGCATGTTGCTCCACCCGCGCCCCACGGCGTAAAACCTGCCGAGGCTCTAATCGCCTTTAGATGAAAGTTCAGTGGCAGGTCACATTCACTTGGCCACTCTTTCCAACGATCCTCTTGGCAATCTGAACACCAGCCTCACGGACGACATCAATCATCGAGCAAGCGTCCGCTTGGCTGAGCTTGCCAAAAAGGTCGGTGTCACCC
>NZ_JBAURI010000863.1:0-2145 GCF_049581145.1 Bradyrhizobium sp. | reverse complement strand
TGCAAGCGCCCGCCCCGGCTGTGATGCCAGCCGCGCCGGCCCCGCAGGTCGCGGTGCAGCAACCGCCGTCGGCTCCGATTGCTGCGCCCGTGGCCCGCGACCCCAATTCGCCGCTCGGCATCTGGCTGACGGAAGAGAAGGAAGGCAAAGTCCGCATTGAGGAATGCGGCGGCGGTCTCTGCGGCTATTCGGTCGATGCGAAAACCAACCTGAATGGCGAGCAGGTCCTGATCAACATGAAGCCGGCCAAGGACCTGAAATGGAGCGGCCGGATTCTCGATCCCAACACCGGCAGCACCTATGACTCCACGATCACGATGAAGGGCTCCAATACGCTTCGTGTGCAGGGCTGCGCCTTCGGCGGCATGTTCTGCGGCGGCCAGACCTGGACCCGTGTGAACTGACATCGGGAGCAAGCCGTTTTCGGTTTCGAGGCGAAGGTCCTGTCCCTTGCGGCGGGGCCTTTCGTTTCCGTCGACGCGTAAAACCGACCGGTTGTGTCTCGCGCAACATCACCACAACAATGATCGAGCTGCCGGTGTGACTCCCATCACAGCCGCACGCGAGCCCCCGTGTGAGGCGGCAGATGTCAGAACCCGAACAGGGGCAATATCATGGGACACATTCACAAGGTCATCATCGCGATCCGCATGCTGTCGCTGCTGGCAGCGCCGATCGCGACCCCTGCCGCAGCCGCCGGCTTCGATGGCGAATGGAACGTTCGCATTGCCTCCGCCAACGCGTCGTGCGGCAATGGCGCGACCGTCGCGATCGACATCAGCAACGGCCATGTCGCCTCCAGCGGCGCGATGATGAAGGCGTCGGGGCGCGTCGCGGACCAAGGCAATATCAGCGTAACGCTCGCAAGCGGCCTGAAGCGCGCGGTCGGCTCCGGTCACCTCGCGGGCACCTCGGGATCAGGCACGTGGCGGGGTCCGATGTGTTGGGGCACCTGGACCGCGCAACGGATTTAGCACATTCGCGCCAGCACGCGGACCGCCGATCTGTCCGCCGGTTTCGCCGATTGGCGGATACGACGCTAACCAACGGCTGCCGAATATTCCTCGTCGGTCACGTGCTCCATCCAGGTCGCGTGGTTGCCGTCCAAAGACTCCTGCATCGCGATGTGGGCCATGCCGGTGGTCGGCGCGCCGCCATGCCAATGCTTCTCGCCCGGCGGAATCCAGACGACATCGCCGGCCTTGATCTCGCGCACCGGCTGACCCTTGGTCTGGATCCGACCGACGCCGGAGATCACATACAGCGTCTGACCGAGCGGATGGGTGTGCCACGCGGTGCGCGCGCCCGGCTCGAACGCCACGCGGTTGGCGACCAGCCGCGCCGGAGCCTGCGGCGTGATGATCGGGTCCTGCCAGACCGTGCCGGTGAAATTCTCCTTTGGCGCGCGGCGGCTTGGGCGCGAGCCGGCGAGAAGAATGTCCATGGGCTGCCTCCTGCTTTGTTTGGGATTTATTATAGGCGGGCAAAGGCGGCATCCGCGCCCAGTCCGCCGGTCCAGTTTTGAAACCGATGGTGACCCGCTGACGCTTGGCCCACCCTCGTGTCAGATGATGTTATTTCTTCGACGCGGCATAGCGCGCCTTGGTCTCGGCATTCATCGGATAGAGACCGGGCAGCACCGCGCCGTTGTTCACCTCGTCCACGATCCAGGCTTCCATCCGCTCCTGCTCCGGTCCCTCGGCCAGGATGTGATCGAGCTGCGCCTGCGGAATCAGGACCGCGCCATCCTGGTCGGCAACGATGATGTCATTCGGGAACACCGCGACGCCGCCGCAGCCGATCGGCTCACCCCAGCCGACAAAGGTCAGTCCGGCAACCGATGGCGGCGCCGCATAACCGTCGCACCACACCGGCAGCCCGGTGCCGAGCACGCCCTCGACATCGCGGACCACGCCGTCGGTGATCAGCGCGGCCACGCCGCGCTTGGCCATGCGGGCGCACAGGATGTCGCCGAAGATGCCGGCATCGGTGATGCCCATGGCGTCGACCACGGCGATGCAGCCGGCCGGCATGGCCTCGATCGCGGTGCGGGTTGAAATCGGCGACGACCAGGATTCCGGCGTCGCCAGATCTTCGCGCGCCGGCACGAAGCGCAGGGTAAAGGCCGGACCGACCAGCCGCGGC
>NZ_JBAURI010000862.1:0-1824 GCF_049581145.1 Bradyrhizobium sp. | reverse complement strand
GGTCAACACGTCATAGGGCTGAAAGCCGCGCTCGAGCAGGATCAGAACCCCCTCCTCGACCTCCTCCTTCAGGCCGTCGTAGAGGTCGTCGTGCATCTGTTCGATGAGTTCGTCGTCGGAGAGCGTCCTGAGGTCGAGGTCGTCATCCGCCATCAGCAAATTCCGTGATTTTTCCATTGGGTCGAGAAAACTTATGGGGCCGCTTTCGCGCGCTGGAAGCATAATAAAACCGCGCCGACCCAAGATTTTGCGGTTCGAGCGGCGCGGCGCCGCACATCGGCGGGAGTTCGTAGCGCGCGAGTCGGCGCTGGGTTTGGCGTCGCGTCCACGAATCATCGCGTCTCCCTCCGCAAGAGGTCCGCCATGCCCTTGAGAAATGCTCAACGCTGCCATGCGAAAGCTGTGAAAGGAAAAAGATCCTGGCGGAGAGACACCGGATCGAGGCGGCGGCGACCAATAGTTCGCTGGCCCAGAAGGTTCGTCGGGCAGCGGCCGCGCCCGTACACGCCTGCTACGTGCAGGACAGCCTCTTCGAGGCCGGCGCCGGCATGGTGTTTCTGATCCGCAAGACCGGCCTGAGCCCTGGCTTCGGTGCTGTTGGAACAGATGAACGACGCCTTGAAAGACCCGGAGGCGAAGGCTTTCCAGAAGGATGTCTACGTCGCCGCGGTCGAGCGGCTTACCGCTGAACGCTGGCGTCGTCAGTGGGAGGAGGACGAAGACTGATCGGGCCTCGATGGCCTCGCGCTGGTCCGCGTCCTCACGCGAAGGTGCTGAGGCGCCTTCGATGCTCGGCGACCGGGATCAGGCCGCGCACCCGCTTCACCTGCGCCGGATCGATCCGCGCCGAGACGATTCCGACGCCGTCCGAGGCCTTGGCGACCACGTGGCCCCAGGGGTCGGCGACCAGAGAATGCCCATAGGTGTGGCGCTGCTCGTTGCCGACGGTGAACGAGCCGGTCTGGGCGCTGGCGCAGACGTAAGATTCGGTCTCGATCGCTCGCGCCCGCAGCAGCACCTCCCAATGGTCCTTGCCCGTCTGCAGGGTGAAGGCCGCCGGGAGCGCGATGATCTGCGCCCCTTTTTCAGCGAGCGCCTGGAAGAGGTCGGGAAAACGCAGGTCGTAGCAGATCGAGCAGCCGATCGTGACGCCCTCGCAATCGTAGGTGACGACCTGATCGCCCGCCTTCACCGCCTGGCTCTCCTTGTAGGCGGCGCCGTCGGGGGTGGTGACGTCGAACAGGTGGATTTTTCGGTAGCGCGCGATCTCCTCGCCTTCGCGGTTGAAGACGACGGAGGTGTTGTGGATGCGCGCCTCGCCTTCAATCTTCTCCATGATCGAGCCGGCGTGGACGAAGATGCGGTGCTTGACCGCCTGCGCTCTCGCCATGGCGTAGGCCGGTCCGCCGGGGAACGTCTCCGCGTTGGCGAGCTTGTCGGCCTTGGCGCCGCCGGCCCAGTCGAAGAATTCGGGCAGCAGCACCCAGTCCGGGCGCTCCTCGCTCACGGCGCGCTCGATCAGCGCCTCCGCGGCCGCGATATTGGCCGCCTTGTCGCTGATCGAGTTCATCTGGATGATCGAGACTTTCATGATCGCCGTCGCGTCCTTGTCGCGGCACTGTGGCCGCATGTCGGCGGGGACGTCAACCGCGCACGAAGCCGGCGAACGCCTTCAACTGGTCGGCAAGGAATCCGCGGGTCGCCGCGTCCGTCACCTCGCCCGTCGCCGCGTCGATCTTATTTTGCGCCAGCGGGATGATGATCTCGGGCTTATTCAGCGCCCGCGCGTCGAGATAGACGAAGGCGTGGCGCAGGTGGAGCTGC
>NZ_JBAURI010000861.1:0-6408 GCF_049581145.1 Bradyrhizobium sp. | reverse complement strand
GTGTTGAAGACGGCCGATGCCGTGACGCCGAACCTTTCCGTTGGCGCAACCCTCGGCTCGCTGCTGCTGTTCGTCTCGATCTATCTGATCATCTTCAGCTTCGGCACGATCTACATCTATCGGCTGCTGCGAGGAGGGCCGGTCGCGTCCGGGCTTCGGATTGACGCCACCCCACAACGGCCGCTCGCCGTTGTCGGAGGCAGTCCGATGACAGCGCGTGCCGCAAGCGTGGAGTTTTCCCGATGATGTTCTGGGTTGCGGTTCTCGCCATCAGCATTTTGCTGTACGTGCTGCTCGACGGTTTCGATCTGGGTGTCGGCATCCTGTTTGCGTTCACTCGCGATGAGATCGATCGCCGGCGCATGATGTCGGCGATCTCTCCGGTCTGGGACGGCAACGAGACCTGGCTGGTGATGGCGGGTACCGTCCTGTTCGGCGCGTTTCCACGCGCCTACGCAACGCTGCTGTCGGCATTCTATCTTCCGATCATCGTGATGCTGGGGGCGCTGATCCTGCGCGGCGTGGCATTCGAGTTTCGCTACAAGACAGTGAGGTTTCGCTGGGTCTGGGACCTGAGCTTCGCCGCCGGCTCCATCGTCGCGACCATGGCGCAGGGGGTGATGATCGGCGCGCTGGTCGAGGGCCTGCCGGTGGTCAACGGCGGTTACGCCGGCGGCACGTTCGGCTGGTCCGGCGGCTTCGCCTGGCTGTGCGGTGTCGGACTGTGTCTCGGCTACGCGCTGCTCGGCGCAGCCTGGCTGGTCGGCAAATCCGAGGGAGTGCTGCGCCAGCGGGCCTATGGCTTCCTGCTGCCCTTGACGATCGGGGTCGGCGGGTTTCTGGTCGCCGCTCTCTGCTATGCGCTGCTGCGTGACATCCGCATCATGGATCGCTGGCTGCAGCGTCCATATCTCTTCCTGTTCCCGGCTCTCGGTGCGCTCGCATCCTATTTTCTAATCAAGGGGACGCTCGATCGCAGCGATTTCCTCCCGTTCCGCATGGTCAGCCTGATCTTTGTGGCGGCGTTCGCAACGCTCGCGATTTCATTCTGGCCGTTCATGATTCCGTTCTCGCTCACGATTGCCGAGGCGGCCGCGCCGGAGAGCAGCCTCGACTTCATGTTCTGGGGCGCCGGCCTCATCGTGCTGCCATTGATCTTCGGCTACACCGCGACGGTGTACTGGCTGTTTCGCGGCAAGCTCCGTGACGAGACCGAACCGACGGAGACGCCTGCAATGGTCGATTACAGCGCGACCTATCCGGCAAACCAGCCCTGAGCGATGGCGTTCAAGGCCGAGCTCAACAGTTCGAAGCCCCGAAAAAGGAGAATATCGATGGCGAAGAAAGTCGCAGAAGCGATCATCGAGACGTTGCGATCCGCAGGCGTGAAACGGTGCTATGGCATCGTCGGCGATACGCTGAACGATATTGCGCATTGCATCGACAAGAGCGACATCGATTGGGTTCATGTGCGGCACGAGGAGGCCGGCGCGTTCGCCGCGGGCGCCGAGGCCATGCTGACCGGTCATCTCACTGCCATTGCGGGAAGCTGCGGCCCGGGCAGTCTCCACTTCATCAACGGGGTCTATGAGTGCAACCGAAACCGGGCGCCGGTGATCCTGATTGCCAGCCAGGTGATGCGCAGTGAGCTTGGCTTCGACTTCATCCAGGAGGTTGATTTCAAGGAGGTCTACCGCGGCTGCAGCGTCTATTGTGATATGATCCATACGCCGGAGCAGGCGCGGCGGAAAACCGTCATTGCCTGTCAGGCGGCAATCGCCAAACGTGGTGTTGCGGTCCTCATCGTGCCGGTCGACGTATCGAAGGCCGAGATCACGCCTGATATTCCCTACCATGTCCATGTCAGCGCGCCGGTCATTACGCCCAATGACGAGGAACTCGATCGCATCGCTGGCATTCTCAACGCCGGCAAGAAGATCGCTATTTATGCCGGATCGGGCTGTCAGGGAGCGCATGCGGAGATCATCGCGACGGCGAAGAAATTGCTGGCGCCGGTCGCGCATACCACGCGCGCCAAGGACTTCGTGGAGTACGACAACCCGCACAATGTCGGCATGACCGGTCTGATTGGCGGGGAGGCCGGCTATCGCACGGTGCTCGATTGCGACACCTTGCTGCTGCTCGGCGCCGATTTCGCGTGGCGCCAGTTCTATCCGGACAAGGCCCAGATCGTTCAGGTCGATATCGAGCCGACGCACCTGGGCCGCCGCCATCCGGTCACCGCGGCCTCGGTCGGCAGTATCAAGCCGACCCTTGCGGCGCTGCTGCCGCGTCTGCAGCAGCGGCACGATGCGTCGTTCCATGACGAGCACGTCGCCCGCTACAGGCACATGATGGAAGAGCGCTATGCCAAGGCCAAGGCAGCGCATGGCGACATCATCACCGGCACCTATCTGACGACGCTGATCGATCGCTACGCGGCGGACGACGCGTTGTTCGCCGGCGACGATGGAACGCCGGTGGTCTGGCTGCATCAGTACGTGAAGGTCAATGGCAAGCGCCGCACCTTCGGCAGCCTGCTCCATGGCACGATGGCCACCGCGCTGCCGTCGGCGCTGGGATTGCAGGCGTGCCAGCCGGGCCGCCAGGTGATCTCGATGTCCGGCGATGGCGGCATCGCCATGCTGTTCGGCGAGTTGTTGACCGCGATCCAGGAAAACCTCCCGGTGAAGATCGTGGTCTATGACAACGGCAAGCTCGGCTTCGTCGAGATCGAGCAGAAGACGGAGGGGCTGTTGCCGACGTTCACCAATCTCAAGAACCCCGATTTCGGCAAGGTGGCGGAAGCCATCGGGCTATGGGGCCGCACTGTTGCAAAGGCCCGCGATCTCGACAGCGCGGTTCAGGAATGGCTCGCTCAGCCCGGGCCGGCGTTGCTTCATGTCAAGGTGGCGCCGATGCAACTGGTGATGCCGCCCTTTATCGCGGCGGAGCCGGCAGTCGGCATGGCTCTCTATGCGATGAGGGCGGTGCTGCATGGACGTGGCGGCGAGGTCTGGGAAATGGCGCGGGAGAACGTCTGACCGAGTGGCCGCCCGGGGCCAGCAGGCCCGGCATCCAGGGATCGTTGCGCGGGACGGATGAGCGTCCCGCGCCGGAGTCATGGCGAGGGCCGATCGGGTGGGTCCTCAGGCCAGCGCCTCGGCGGCCTGCAGAACCTCGCTGGCGAGCCATTGCAGCCCGGCATCCTGGTCCGCGCGCTGGTGCCATACCGATTCGATGGTCACGCGCAGCGGATCGTAGGGCAGGTCCAGCACCGCGATCGGCTCGCGCGCGGCTTCCCGGAGCGCGATGCTGCGCGGCAGCGTCGCGACCATGTCGCTTCGGCTCACCAGGGTCGGGACCGCGGAATAATGCGGCACCGAGACGGCGACGCGGCCGACCAGTCCGCTATTCTCGTCTTCCTTGTCGAGCAGCAGGCGCTCGATCCAGACCCGTCGTTCGACACCCTGTTCGTCGATGAAGCCGTCCGAGGTGCGTTCCTCGCTGCCGCTCAACTCGACCACGATGTGAGGAAACGCAAACAGCCGCTGCATGGTGACCGGTTCGGATGTCAGGGGATGACCCTGTCGCACCACCAGCGCCTCGAACTCGACCGCAAACGGCATCCGCCTCATCCGCTTCGGCAGATTGGCAAACCAGCCCACAGCCATTTCGAGCCGGCCGCTGTCGAGGTGCCCCACCAGGTCGAGACGGCTGAGCGGGAAGATCCGCAAATTGATGTTGGGTCCGATCGTTCTGATCCTCTCCATGATGCAGGGGAGGAACATCATCGTCGCATAGTCTGACATCGCGATCCGGAATGTTCGCGTCGATCTGGATGGATCAAACGTCTTCGACCGGACAGCCTCGGAAAAGCGTAGCAGACCTTCCTTGATCGTTGGCGCAAGTTCCTGCGCCCGCGAGGTCGGTGTCATGCCATTGTCGACGGCGATAAAGAGCGGGTCATCAAGCAGTTGCCGCAGGCGCGCGAGGGCATGGCTGACGGCGGAAGGTGTGATGGCAAGCTCGCGAGCCGCGCCGGCAACGCTGCGATGTCGCATGATGGCTTCAAACACCCGAAAAAGATTGAGATCTATCCTCCGGATCGCCAAGTCGAACTCCCGTCGCGTGCTGCCTCACCATAGCCGATGCCACAACCGCGGCGTCAAACATCAGGTTGCGGCATCAATAACGCCGGAACGGCGCGCCACAACAGTTGGAGACGCCAAGATAGTGTGACCAATTAGACGGAACAACCTGTGCCTAAGGAACGGGCAAGCACGGAGCCGTGACTCATTGCCAAAATATCGTCAAGGCTGATTTCTCATTTCGCGAAACTGCTTTCCGCTCACGGAGCAGCAACGAATCCTCTTGGTCATGCCGAGACGGATGAATGCCGAACAGCCGGACTTCGCCGTCGACGCTTTTGGCGCCGGCCGCGCGGGGGCGCGATCGAGGAGGCACGGTCCGTGGCACTGGTTTCGGCAGCCAGCCGGGGCCGTCCGCGCGATGGCTCACAGCCGGCCTTTCCTGTGAACCGGCAGGGCCTTGGCGCGTTTGCGTTCGCGGCCCATCTCTTTATTCAGAGCGCTTGGGTGGCTTCGCACACCAGGCCCAACCATGGAGACAACATGAGGAACCTTTTCGCAGCAGTCGTGTTCGTCGGGTGCATCTCGATTTTCGGCGCGGCCAATGCCGCCGACGGATGCGGACCGGGTTGCCATAGCGTCTCCGGCGGCGCTTGCGTCATCGACGGATGGGGTTCATCGACGGCTCGCAACGAGTGCCCTGCGGGAGCCCAGCCGCGCCCACCGTGCGGCACCGGATACGTCTGGCAGAGACGTCTCCACGCTTGTTTTGAACGGTAGCCGGTCAGCAAGGCAATCAGGATCCGCCCTGCGGGATCAACATCCCGAGGTCATCCCATCCTGCTTGCCATCAGCCACGGCCCAACACGCGCTGGCCTCGACCGAGGCCGGCGCGGCGCAAATCGGCCACTCAGCCTCGCCTTCGCAGGCTGCCTCCTGGCTGTGGCCGAGGAGCGGCCGACGGCGCAATCGCGTCGGCGGGCGCATCAGCATCGGCAACATCAGGGGAGAGCCGCTCGCCAATCACGCCGGTGGCGAGCAAGCGCTTGATATCAGCAAGGCCGGCCAGATCGCGCAGAAAGTAGCGTCCTCTCCAGGCTCGGCGATCTCTTCCGTTACGAGCGCGCATGACGTCACCCGATCACGCCCCCAACTCGCGGTTATTATTTTAGGCTTAAAATTATGACGCAAAAAATACGAAGCGGAGGAATCAGCCGCCTCATTGTGCGCCAGATGAGCCCAATTGGCGAGCACCGCCGCTCCTGCGTGAGCGGAGCGGTCTCGAGCGGCGGCCAGATCGATCCGGCGGCTCCTGAAGAACCCAGGCGGCGACAGCGAACAAGATCGTGCAGCGGCGCGCGCTCACAAAGATGGGCAGTGTTGTTCCGTCGTGGCGCCATGACGCCTGCCGCACGCGCAGATGCGAAAGCTTGCGATATGGAGCTGCGCCAGGTCGGCGCGATCCGCACGGAGTCACCGCTCCGTTTCGTTGATCACGTCGATCGTCCGCAATGCGATGTCGCGCATCAACCCGATCTCGGTCATATCCCGGCCATCGGTGAGCGCTTTCGCGACGAGCGTGAGTTCGCGCCAGCACAGATCGTCCGCGTCGGTCGCCTCGTGCATCCATAAAGCCGTGCGCAAAATGATCTCCACCCATTTGTCGCGCCGCCGCGCCATGGCGCCCTGCAAAAGAAAGGTAGCGAGCTTCGCGCGATTGCCGCCACGTGCTTGCCTCACCGCTCTCGCGATTTGCGGGTCGTCCTCGAACCATGATCGCGATACGATCTCGAGATCGGCAAGCTCGTCGCTCCTGCGTAGCAGCAACGCCAGCTCGGACGGCTCGCACATCGCCTTGGGGATCTCGGCCATCAGCTCGGCGAGCGTTTCACCCAAGACCATACGCGTCGGTTGCCAGTCGGCACCGCCGATGGTCTCGGCGACCTGGAGCAGGCCGAATGGCGGAGCCCCTCCTTTTTCGATGGTGAGCGCCAATTGGTGCGCGACTAGGCGATCGAGATGGGCGCGCGATACGGCAAGCTTTGGCGCGCCCATGTCGGCAACGGCGAGGCTCATCTCGATCCGACGGCGGGTTTCCGGCTCGCCGCTGAAGGCGTCGGCAATTCCGGCTTTGGTCAGGATCGACGATAAGCGTTTCTTCCGGCCGGCCGGCGATATCACCAGGAAGGCTTGCGCCATGGCGCCATCGACGGCGGTCGCGTCAACGGACTCCAGGCCTCCCTTGTCCCATGGCGCACAATCGGTCCCTTCCGCCCGCGCCTTGCGAATGATCGCGTCCACGTCGGCTCTCTCATCC
>NZ_JBAURI010000860.1:0-2009 GCF_049581145.1 Bradyrhizobium sp. | reverse complement strand
CGCCCCTAGCAGATCGAGCCGTCCTCAGAACTTCACAGCATTTGCTCAGGGAGTTCATCCGCCAAACGAGCTTAAACGCCGGCCAATGGTCGTGGATGCGCTCGATCATCGACAAACGACTGAGGTTTATCCATGCGACGCACCCTTCTTCTTTCAACCATCATTCTTGGAGCCACGGTTATGACGCAAGCTTCACAGGCCGCTACGCCGGATTCTGCAACCGATCCTCGTATCGATCCGCAGGTTCGCACCTTTCTCAGCGAAATCAACAAGGACTCAAGCCCGTTCTGGGAGCTGCCTCAACCGAAGCCGCAGGATATGCTCACGGGTCTGCAGAATAAGACTCCGGTTGACATGTCGGGGGTGAAAACGACCGAACAGACCATCACCCAGGACGGTCAAACCGTGAAGATCTATATCATGAAACCCGAGCAGGTCGTCGGCAAGCCCGGCGTGCTGCTGTTCATTCACGGCGGCGTCTGGATCGTCGGAAACTTCCAGAACCATCGGCGCCTGCTGCGCGACCTCGTGGTCGGCTCGGGCCAGATCGGCGTGTTCGTCGAGTACACCTCCTTGCCCGAGGCGCGCTTCCCCACCCAACTCGACCAATCCTATGCCACCCTGAAATGGGTGGCGACCCACGCCGAAGAGTTTGGCGCGGACGGCAGCCGGATCGCGGTGGCCGGCAATTCGGTCGGCGGCAACATGACCGCGGCCTTGACGCTGATGGCCAAGGATCGCGGCGGACCCAGGATCCGCTACCAGGCGCTGCTGATCCCGGCGACCGACGCCAGCGTGGACACCCAGTCCTATCATGAGTTCAGCACGGGGCGATTTCTGCCCCGCACCTTCATGAAATATGGCTGGGATTTGTACGCGCCGGACGCCAAGACCCGCGACAATCCCTACGTCTCGCCGCTGCGCGCCAGCTTGCAGGAACTACGCGGGCTTCCGCCGGCCCTGGTGATCACGGCGGAGAACGATCCGCTGCGCGATGAAGGCGAGGCCTACGCCCGGAAGCTCAAGGAAGCCGGAGTTTCTGTGATCGCCACCCGCTACAACGGCATGATCCACGACTTCGTCCTCTTGAACGGCGTCCTGACCGCTCCCGAACCCCAGGCCGCGATCCGTCAGATCTCGGCGGAGATCAAGGCCCATCTGGCGCCCTGATCCCGAATTGTGAAGCAGGGGTGGCGACGTCGTCGCCCTCTTTTCCCGCTAAGTAACGCGTTCTTTTGTGGAGGCGGCTCGTGTCCGGTATTGGCACGGGCTGTGTGAAAACGCGAAGACGATCAATCGCGACAGAACGAGTTACTCGTTCATGATCGTTTCATGTGCCCACATCGCAAGCGCATTCGATTTTTAAATCGGAATCGAGAATGTCATTCTCGTCGCGCTTCAAACTTTTGAGTTTTCACACGGCTTGGGCACAGAGCTGCCGACTTGCGGCGCTGCATCAAGTCGGCAGCTATCATGGGTACACTGGCCATTAGATGTAGCCTGACGGCCGTGGCCCGTGCGGTCCATCCGAGGCGGACCGACCCCCACTGATTGCAGACGTTAGGAGGAGCCAGCAATGCTGCCCGCTGAATGGTCAAGACCTCTGTGCTGAGGTACTGACGGCGAAGAGGCTCGCGAAGCGGGCGTCGCCACGACGGCAAAACGATGCAGGCCGAAACATGAGGTGCCGACCCGCCGGGTCAATCAATCTCGATCGTGATCGATGCCGCCGCCGACAAAGCCTGTGGATAGACTAAAAAATTCCCGCGCGGAAAAGCCAATTTCGCCAGCCGCTTCAAGCTGATTCCACCTGTCCAGCCCTCTCGCGAAAAATAAATCTCTTTCGTTTTTTCAGAAATTGATGTTTGATACATCCGTCCCGTGCTCTTCCAAGAGGGGCGCTTCGCGATCGTCACGAACGTTGGCGCGGGATGCGGTGGACGCGGCAGCGTCGGGCGTGATGGGAGTGCAGAGCGGGTCCGAGGACCCGTGAGCGGTCACCGTCACGT
>NZ_JBAURI010000859.1:0-1558 GCF_049581145.1 Bradyrhizobium sp. | reverse complement strand
CGGATCGAACAGCGACGAGTGGATGTCCACCCAGACCGACGGATGCTTCTGTTTGAAATCATCCGGCAGCTCGGTGTACGGCATCAGGTGGAACCACATCAGCTTCATGGCGCGTCGCTCCCCGGCGGCTTGCTACCGGGGAGTAGACCACTGGTGCGCAGCTATGAGAACTCCCCCTCCCCTTGAGGGAGCTAGAGCATGCCCAGAAGTAATGTGGGAATCGGAATGTGATTGGCCCGACGCGGAGGGTATGTGATTGAGGCAATGGCGGCCACAGGAAAGCCGCCGCCATGGACGTGTCGCTTGGGACATTCGGAGATCTGCGCGTCGATAAAAGGGGGGCGCGATCATCGAACAGATGGTCGCGCGCAAAACGGTTTGCCTCAAACGGCTGGGGGGCAACCGTAAAGGCGAGCTGGGGGTCGGCCGGTTCCTCGGCAATGCAAAGGTGACCACGGCGAAAATCATCGCCGGCTGGAGCCAACAGACCGGCGCAGCCTGCGCCGGGCGGCACGTGCTGGCGATCGATGACACCTGCGAGCTGAAGTTCCCGACCACGGCGCAGTGTCGCCGCGGGCTCGGCCCGGTGAAGAAAGGCAAGGCCTACGGCCTGCTGGTGCATGCGATGATCGCGGTCGACGCCGCCAGCGGAGCCTGCCTCGGGCTGGTGGGCGGGCAGATCTGGACCCGCGATGGGGTCAACCCGGTCCCGCACAGCAAACGCCCGCTGGAAGAACGCGAGTCGATGCGCTGGCTGGACGCGGCGGCACAGGCGAAGCGGGTGCTGCACGCGGCCGCGGTGGTCACGGTGGTGGATGATCGAGAATCGGACATCTACGCCAAGTGGGCTTCGGTGCCGGAAGCCGGCTTCCACATGCTGACCCGCCTTATGACGGACCGCCGGCTGGCCAGCGGCGGCATGTTGTCCGCCGCGGCGGATGGTTTTCCGGTGGCCGACCGGCGGACCATCGAGCTGCGGCCACACGAACCCGGCCAGGTCAAGCGCGCGGCGGTCGTGGAGATGCGCTACGGCGCGGTGGAAATCTGCCGCCCACAGAACGAGGATCGTTCGCTGCCCAAGACTGTGCGGCTGCGACTGATCGAGGTGCGCGAGGTCGATCCGCCAGCGGATGTCGCGCCGGTGCACTGGCGGCTGCTCACCACGCACGACATCGCCGATGCGGCGGCGGCGTGGCAGATCGTTGGCTGGTACCAGCGTCGCTGGGTCATCGAGCAAATGCATCGGGTGATGAAGTCCCAGGGACTGCAATTGGAAGACAGCCAGGTGACGACGGCGGAGCGCCTGGAAAAGCTCGCGGCAATAACGGTCAAGGCGGCCTGCATCGATATCCAACTGACGCAGGAGCGCGACGGCAAGCATCAGTTGCCGGGCTCGGCAGTGTTTACCGAGCCGGAAATGGATACCGTCGAGGCGCTGGTTCCAACGCTCGAGGGCAGCACCGAGCGGCAGAAGAACCCTCACCCAATTCGAAGTCTGGCGCGGGCGAGTTGGGTCGTCGCCCGCCTCGGCGGTTGGAACTGCTATTACAAGCCGCCA
>NZ_JBAURI010000858.1:0-10357 GCF_049581145.1 Bradyrhizobium sp. | reverse complement strand
GGGAATAGCCGCGCGACGCTGGTTCATCACAGTGATTATGACTGGTTGATCTTGAACCTACGAATTGATCCGAGACAGGATGGCGCCAGCTGCAACTTTCGCAATTCATTGACCTGTGGTTATGGGTCCCGGCTGAAGGCCGGGACGACCGCGGAGTCTTTGGCGCGACCGCCCGACCACAAACGCGACGTCGTCCCCGCCAACGGGTCGGCGCAACGCCCCGCCCGATGACAGGCTCCGGCAGGGACCCATAACCACAGGAAGTTGTCGTTACGCCGCGCTGCGGCCGGCTCGGTATCAAAACGTCAAAATCACAGTGATGAACCACTACGTCCACCATGTGATCGACGGTACCAAGCGCATGCAATGCCTGATCGACGATCTCCGGGACCATTCGCGGGTCATGACCGGCGCGAAAGCGCGGCCGCCCGATGTTGTTGACGCATGTGTCGAGGACAATGCGCGCGGCGATCGGCGGCTTCAGGGAATGGCAGGCTCGGTCTCGGCGATCGGGACCCAGCCGGCCTCGCCGAGGACGAACAGCGGACAGCCAAACACCGCGCGGACGGCAAGCGGCGGCGAGAGTCCGGCGGCCACGGCCTCCCAGCGATTGGTCTGCTTCATGGCGACGACCATGCCGGCGATCTCGGCGCCCGCCGTCTGCAACAGCTTGACGGCCGCAACCGCCGTCGCGCCGGTCGAGATCGCATCATCGATCAGCGCCACCCGGCGGCCTTCGATCAAGGGCAGCAGGTTCGGATCGAGCCGCAATCGCTTGCCGGCCTCCGGGCTGGTGATCGAGGCGACCGGCGCGGACAACGCGTCGTCATACCAGAATTTGCGCGAATAGCCGAGCGGCACATGGCGCTGCTGGCCGAGCCGTTCGGCAACCAGCGCGGCGAAGGCCAGGCCGAGCGTGGGAAGTCCGACGACGATCTCGGCATCGAGCGCGCGCGCCTGTGTCGCCATGTGGTCGGCCAGCGCCGCGACGACGCGGTTCGAGGCTTGGTTGGCGATCAGCGATGCGACGGCATGGTTGCCGTCGGGCAACCGGCGCAGCGGCAGCACCAGCGTGCGGCCGCAGGGCAGGCGGACGGGATAGCCGAAGCGATGGGGCGGCGTCGCCGAGAACCGCGTGGGGATCTCGGGCGTCAGCTCCTGCCAATAGCCGGTGGTCGGCTCGGTGGTGGTGTCATGCGTGGTCATGTGCCGGTGCCGGATCGCCGGATTTTCGAGGGGCCGCGGCGCAGTCGTCACCGCATGGACCAGCGTAGCGCCACCAAAGGCAGGAATCGAATCCCATGCTTGGCGTTGCTGCGCAGGCCATCCGATCTCGGCGCTTTCCTGCGCGGAGCAATGATGTATCCTCGCCGGTCGCAAGTCTTGCGTGCGAGGCGCTCGTGATGTCGCCGGCTTCAGCCATCCTGTGGTTATGGGCGATCTGGTTCCTGTCATGGCTGATCGCAGCGCCCTGGTCCAGCCGCACGCAGGCCAGGCCGCGGCTCCGCTCCGAACTGCTCTATCGGCTGGTGACGCTTCTGGGCATGGTGCTGCTGTTCGTTGCGCGTCCGCCGGTCGGTCATGAAGGCGGCTGGACCACGCAGGACGTGCGATGGTGTCTGGTCGGTCTCGCCGGAACTGGATTCGCATTGTGCTGGTGGGCGCGCATCCATCTGGGCCGGATGTGGTCGAGTTCGGTGGCGCGCAAGGCGGATCATCATATCGTCGATACCGGTCCCTACGCCCTGGTCCGGCATCCCATCTACACCGGCATCATCATCGCCGCCGCGGCGACCGCGGCCCTCGCAGCGAACGCGATCGCGTTCGCCGGCCTGGTGTTGGTCATCATCGGATTCTGGATCAAGGCGCGGCTCGAGGAACGGTTTCTCCGCCACGAGCTGGGCGCGGAGGCCTACGACGCCTATGCCCGCCGAACCGGCATGCTGTTCCCCGCGCTTCCGCGAAGATGATGGGCTTCGCAAAGGGCTCAACCCATCCTGCGCTGTGATCGCCGGGTGCTCAGCACTTGCCCCAGACGCGGAAGCAGCGGTGGATGAGCTGCTCGCGGACCGCAGCGCGTCATTTCGGGCCGTCGGCGGCGTGCGAGCGGGTCTTCGCGTGATCGATGAAGGCGCGCAGCTTTGGCATCACCTGCCGGCGATCGGGGTAGTACAGAAACACACCCGGCAGCATCGGCGCAAATGGCTGCAGCACGTGCAGCAGTTTCTCCGCCCGCAACGCTTCGGCGGCGATCGGCTCGGGCACTTGCGCAAGACCCACCCCTTGGAGGGCGGCGCCCAGGATGGTCGGAAAGTTGTTGGCGATGAGGGGGCCCGAGACGGCCATCTCGACGGCGCGGCCGTTGTCGGTGAGCGACCATGACGCCAGCGCGCCGCTGGATCGTCGCATCCTCAGGCAGGCGTGCCGGCGCAGATCGTCAGGACATTCCGGTCGGGCGTTGCGGGCGAGGTAAGCGGGGCTGCCGACGATCACGAAGCGAAACGGTGGGCTCAACCGCACCGCGACCATGTCGTCTGCGACGAACTGGCCGAGCCGGATGCCGGCATCAAAGCCCTGCGCCGCCAGGTCGACCAGCTCCTCGCTGGCGGCGATCTCCACCTCGATCGCGGGATAGGCCTGGCAGAAGGATGCGAGCAACGGCTCCAGCAGGATCGGCACCACCGCCCGCGGCACCGAGAGCCGCAACAATCCGGCCGGCCGCTGTCCGAGGTCACGGGCGAACTCGCTTGCGGCGACCAGTTCCGCGAAGGCGGGCTTGGCGCGCGACAGGAATCGGTCGCCCGCTTCGGTCAGGCCGACGCTGCGCGTGGTGCGGATGAAAAGCGCCGCGCCGACGCGGGCCTCGAGCGTACGGATCGCCTGGCTGACCGCCGATGGCGTCACCCCGAGTTCCGCGGCGGCCCGGCGGAAATTGCGGTGCCGGGCAACACTCAGGAACGCCTCCACCCCGTCGAGCGCGCCCTGCCGGACTGTGAAGTTCTGCTTCATGGCGCATCGACATTATCGCGAATAGTCACGCCAAGGAAGCGGCCGTAGACCCGGCCGGCAGAGCAGGAGCGAGGCCGGCACGATCCATGCTGGCAGGCCGGCTCGGCATCTCGAGCGGTGTTTCAGGCCGCGCCAGTCCACGCCTGACAGGAGCCACCAATGTCCCCGGCAACCATCTTCCAACTGCATCTCGTTCTCGGTTACGTCCCGTGGCTGCTTTGCTTCGGCGCCTATGTCTGGCCGAGGCTCGAGGCGATGGACCGGATCGAAGCGCAGCGCGCCATTGCCACGCTGCACAGCTTCCGCTTCTTCGGTCTCGTTTTCCTCATGCCGGGCGTCGTCGGCCCCAATCTTCCTGCCGGCTTCGCGACATTCGCCGCCTATGGCGACTTCACGGCCGGGGTGCTGGCCATGCTCGCGCTTGGCACGGTGCGGACGCCGCGGCTGTTTTCGCTGCTGGTCGTGGCCTTCAATCTGGTCGGGGCGGCCGACATCCTGATCGACTATTATCACGGCATCCAGAGCGGCCTTCCCGCGTTGGCGGGAGAATTGGGCGCCGCCTATGCGATCCCGATCGTCTACGTGCCCTTGTTGATGATCACGCACGTTGCCGCATTCTATCTGCTGCTGCGTCCTCGCCGCAAAGCGGCCCTCGCCGGCGCCGCCTGACCGGCGTCACGCCGCGAAGATCGCCGCGCCGCGTCCTGGAAACTGCGGGGCGCGCAGGTGATCGTCCGCAACCGGGTGCATCGTCATGGCCGCGCCGTCGACGCCACCTTACGGCCGGGCGTCGATCTCGCGGCCGAGAATGCGGGCGGTGCGATGCGGGGCCGATAAAGCCGGCTCTGGTCCTGGCGATGCCGCCCAGCTCTCGCACAGGTTGTATTCCGGAACGAGCCGCCCGGCGTCGTGATCGCTCGGCGCGCCCGGCTTTCGGATGCGCGCACGCTGCTCTGTCCTCATTCCGGGCCTGCAGATCCGCTGGCGCGCAAAGCCGCGTGGTGGGGGTGGCGTCGCATTTTCTACGCGGGCAGGGGAATCGACGACCGAGGCTGCATCCAGGGAGAGCGCTGGGAGACAAGGGCTGATCCGATTGGCGTCGCGCGTGAAGATGTCGACTGACCACGCCGCCCGAATCGATTCGGAACCGGACACGGCGAACCAGCGAGCCGGCTTCGCGCTCCTTGCAGCCGGCGCGCATGGTGGCGCGGCGAGCGCACGTTGCTGTCAGATCATTTCGAAAATTATCACAAAAGGCGCACCGACGGCTTAACAGCGCCTGCTGCATCTCGGCTCTATAGTTCACGTCTCGCGTCGCGGAGATGGCCGCGCCGGATGCCGAGACGACCATGCCGCTTGCACCGTTTGGACGGGCTTCACACGAACGAGTTGCGGCGATGTGCCCCTGTCCCCGTATCGATGAGGAGGCTCGGACATGAAGACGCCGGGAGCGACAAATCTCATCCTCGATTCTCTCTCGGCGAGCGACGGTGCCGTGCTCGGAGCCCACCTTCGACCGGTCAAGCTGATACACAAGCAGGTTCTTTTCGATATCGGAGACCTCGCCAGGCGGGTCTATTTCCCCACGACTGGCGTGATCTCGCTGGTGCTCGGTCTCTCGACAGGAGAATTCGTCGAAACCGCCATGGTCGGCAGAGAGGGCGTCATCGGAGCCAGTTCGGCGCTCGACGGCAAGGTCTCCTTGAACCGTGCGATCGTGCAATTGTCGGGTGACGCGATGGAGTGTCAGGCGGAGGTGTTGGCGAACGCAGCCTATGGAAGCCGACCCCTGATGTCCGCCTTGATTCGTCATGAGGAGACCGTCCTTGCCCAGGCGCAACAGACGGTGGCCTGCATGGCGGCGCACGACACGCAAGCCCGGCTGTGCTGCTGGCTGTTGCGGGCCCGAGACCTGGCCAGAAGCGACAGTCTGCCCTTCACGCAGGAATTCCTCGCCGAAATGCTGGGGGTCAAGAGAACCAGCATCAGCCCGATCGCACACACGCTGCAGCAGGCCGGGATGATCAGATATGCCCGGGGACGCATCGCGATCACCAATGCCGAAGGGCTGGAGGGCAGGGCTTGTGAGTGCTACCGGGCCGCCCGGATGAACTACATCAAGCCATGATGGTCCCTTCACGGTGTTCAGCTCCTGGACGATCGATCCCGCGAAAGCGATCGCCGCGCGACGAAATCGATGGGTTTCGCAAGGGCTCTCCCCATCCTGCGCCTTCGCTTCATGTGATCGGAGCTTCGGAAACGCTGACCTGGAGCGCCTTACGATTCAACGTCATTGGAAAGCGTCTTAGTCGTTTGCATCTCCATCCTTCGCTGGCTCCGTTTCGAAGCCGTGCTTTTCCAGCCACAACAAGCCCATCGCAAGCTGCCTCAGATCGTTTCGATGCGGACCTACCGGCAGCCTCCGGGCCCGCCGCAATACGTCAGCCGCCTGTTGCCTGATGGCAGACGTCTGACGGTGCTCGAACATCCTGGTCATCGGAGGCCTCGATCACTTTGGCGGACGCAGGCCGGAGGACGAGAGCCACCTGTCGAGAGTCACGGCGGCGTCGTGCTGGCGAGCCTTGCGTAGCAGCAGTTCCCGTTGCTCGCCCGCCGGCATCGACTGCGCTTGCTCGCGAAGTCGAATGGCATTGCGTTGCAGCCGCTCTTCTAGAGACCTGACGTGTTTGACGCGCCTTCGTCGCATGGGACCTCCGTCGTCTTTGCACCGGGGCCGAAAAGCTAGGCGGCCGCTCGCGTGACGTCTGTCCAACGGCCGACACAACATCGAGCGCGCCGACAACGTGAGATCTGCGAAATCTGGAACCCGCTCGGACTGGTGGGACTGCAGCGGATCCTGTGCGCTCTTCGTCGGTCCACCCTTGTATCAGCGCGTCATCTCGCCCCGTCACGCAGCATCGCTGGAGCCGCGGGCCTGATCTGCGGTCGGCTCGCCGATCGCCTCAGCGATACCCATCCATCCCACGAACGCCGTCATCGCGAGGCGCGAGAGCGCCGCGTGATGATGCGAAGGAACTCGCGACCGGCGACCGGCGTTATCGGCTCGATCGAGGCGTCATCGGCGAATTCGGCGTGCCCTGCCGGGCCGCCCACGTCACCGAAATTGCGAGTTGAAACCGCAACGTCCGAATATCCCGAACCTCGAACATGATGGGCTGTGGCATGAAACCGATCCTCGGAGCTTCCTTCGCGCGTGGTCTCCTCATGCTTGGCCTCCTCTTGCCTGGCCTCGTGATGCTTGCCGGTTCGACGGCGGCCGTCTCGGCGCAGCCGATGCGCTGGAGGCCGTTTTCGATTCCGCAGACCGGCATGTCCGTGGATATCCCGGCGGTCTTCTCCGAGACGGCCGGGCGGCCGGCCGTCTACGGAGAGAAGTTCAAGACCGCCGACGGTCGCGCCAGCCTGACGGTCGAGTCCGGGCCCAACACCCATCACGACTCCCCGGCCAGCTTTCTGGCGAAGCAGGACCCGCCGCCGCACATCCGCTACAAGAGGGTGACGCCGCGATTTTTTGCGGTGTCGAGCTACAAGGGCGACGACGTCTGGTACAACCGCTGCAATATATCGGCCCGTTTCGTCAACTGCGTGCTGATCAACTATCCGAGGGCCGCGGAGCACGACTGGGACGACATCGTCACGCATATCAGCCTCTCGCTGAAGGGCGACTGAGGGCGACCTGCATTGATATTGGGCGCGGCTTGATCACGACCAGGGCCGGTGGGACCGCGCGCCGCGCCAGTTCGGCTCATTTGCCGCGCGCCTCCGAGTCCGCCATCTCCTTTGCCCACATCATGGCCAGCGTGCGCGAGACCGCTGCCGCGCAATAACCCAGCTCCTTCTTGTCGGGGTCTTCCCAGAACCAGTACATGCAGCTCGCGCCGATGCAGAAACTTCCACGATAACGCAACTCGCGCGCGTACCAGGGAAAGAACTTCCACAGCAAGCGCGACCTGATCCAGTCCCGGAATGTCCAGCGTCCGCGATCGCCGATCCGCATGACGCATGTCCGCATCCTCGCTTCACTCGGCCGCAGCATTCCACGCATCTCGACGATCCTCCCAAATGATCGCACTGTTGATCGCAGGCTTGTCACGCAAGCGACGCGACCTGCTCCGCTCCGCAGGACACGTGCAAGACGCATGCAAGATTGCATCCGGAGTTTGCGCGCGCGGTCGGGCGCTGCGCGACGCGGATCGCGATGACGTCCGCAAGCGCCATCATCATGGCGAGCGCGACTGTCATCGACATTCTTTTTCGTGAAACAACCTGGGGTAGCGAATGGTCCTCGCGGCACAATCGGCCCTGCGGCGACGCGCTGTTGGCACATCGTCGAAATGCCGTTAAAGGCGATGAAGCTGCCTTTCGCTGGCGAAGAGGACGGTTCGATGTCGCAGGAATCCAACAGGGCGTTGCTGTTCGACATCGATGGCACGCTGGCCGACACCGACGCGCTGCATCTGGCAGCGTTCAACCAGGTGCTCGGCCCCCGCGGTCATGTCTTCGATCGCGCGCGCTTCGCGAGGGAGCTTCAGGGCTTTGCCAATGCGTCGATCGCCGCGCGGTTTCTGGCCGATGAACCGCCGGAGCGTCAGGCCTCGATCATGGCAGAGAAGGAAGTCGCATTCCGCGAGCTCGTTTCCGGCAAAATACACCCCGTGCCGGGGTTGCTGGCGCTGCTGGCGCTGGCGGATCGCGCGGGTATCCCGACGGTCGCGGTGACCAACGCGCCGCGGCTCAATGCCGAACTGCTGCTGTCCGGCCTCGGCATTGCGCATCGCTTCAAGGCCGTCATCATCGGCGATGAGCTGGCGCACGGCAAGCCGCATCCGATGCCGTATCTGGAAGGCTTGCGGGCGGTCAACGCGGTGCCCGAGGCCTCCCTCGCATTCGAGGATTCCCGCACAGGGATTCAGTCGGCTTGCGCCGCGGGGCTCGTGACGATCGGCATCCGCACCAGCCTGAGCGGTGACGACATGATCGCGGCGGGGGCTCGCCTGACGGCCAGAACCTTTGACGATCCGGAATTGCTGAAGCTGGCCGCTGCGATGATGAATTGGTGACTCGCAACGCGGGTCATTGTTTCGGACATCGACTGCCCAACTCGATCAATCTTCCGGCTCTGCCGCAAGCGTCGCAAGAAACTGCCGATGTTGATCGAGCCAGGCAGGATTTCGACGGGCGATCACACCGACACACAATTCAACGCACTCATCGCAGATGAAAGGCCCGGCGCTGGCGATCAGTTGCAGCACATCGGCCTGGGCCTTTCCGCAGAACGAGCAGGATGGGTCCGTACCGGCCGTTGCGGAGAGCCCTTCACCCTCGATCTGAATGCCCTTGCCGTTCAATGCCTGCATCAGGGTCCCGATATAGGATGCCGCGACTTCCTGCTTCATCAGCGCATTGAGTTGATCGAACGTAATATAGCCATTTTGCTCCGCAAAGAGCGCCGCCTTGCGGACCGTTTCCGACCAATCCATGCATCTCTCCTGAACGCGCGCCCCGACAGACTAAACCTTGGCCGGGCTGGTTCAAGACACGTGAGCGCTGGTCCGAGTGGGGGCAAGCCGGCAACGAGGGCGGACTGATCCGATCCTGACCCGATCCAAGGCGGACATTGTCTGGAGAATCCTTGCTGGTTGTGAAATGCCAGAAACCGCCAAGGAAAACTGCAACGGCCGCGAGGCCCGGAGTGCCTAGGAGTCCGGGCCTCAACCGGAACAGCCCCATCGGCAAAGTCAGGACTGCTCAGTGCGAGCCAAGCTGGCCCATTGACGCGCGCGGCACCTTGACCTAGCGCAAAGTCCGAGTGCTCGTTTTATGGGCGGCGCAATCCCGCGCGGTCCATGACGTCGGCGCTGGAGCTGTCGATGGATATCCGGACCAAATGGCTGCTGGGCGCGACGGCGTTCGCGGTGATCGGCTATTTTCTGCTGATCTATGGTGGTTGCGCACTCGATGCCCGATGCCACCTGCGTGCCTGTCCGGGACGCCGCTATGCGTGCGGCGTGGTCTATGATCGCAACGATGTGCCGGTGACGCAGCGATAATTCCCGCAAAAACCCCACGCCTGCGTTAAGGCCGTTGTCGCCGCGCCGCGGCCTGAACCTGCCTGGTCCGGCACCGGACAAACGGCGTGATCGGCCGGCTTGTTATCGCCGCATTTGCTATCAGCTGTGACCCATTCGCCACGGCGCGCACCGTTTGCGCGTGCGAAGATCATCCAGGCGTTACTTTGGATGATTGCGGAATTGGGTGCGCGGGGCGGGGTGAATGGATCGGTGGGCTTGCTGGAGAAGGACATTCGCAAGGGCTGTCGCGGTCATCCTGTTTCTCATCCTGGGGTCGGCGGCGGCGCGGGCGCAAACCGACGAGATCCAGGTCTATGACGCCGAGATCGCCGCGCCCGGCACCTTCAACCTGATGGTCCACAACAACTTCACGCCGGACGGACTGAAGACGCCGCGCTATCCCGGCGGCCTCGTTCCCAACCAGACCCTCAACGGCGTGCCCGAATGGGCCTATGGCGTGACGGACTGGTTCGAGCAGGGGCTGTACCTGCCGCTCTATAGCATCCCCGATGGTTCAGCGCCGGAACTTGACGGCTTCAAGGTGCGCGAGCTGTTCGTGGTGCCGCACGCGGCCGACCGGACGTTCTTCTACGGCATCAACTTCGAGTTCAGCTACAACGCCAGGCATTGGGATCCCGACCGGTCCACGTCCGAAATACGGCCGATCATCGGCTGGCATCTCGGGAAATTCGATCTCATCGTCAACCCGATCCTCGACAATTCATGGAAGGGGTTCAATCAGCTGGATTTCGCGCCGTCGGTCCGGCTCGCCTATAACCTGTCGAAAACCTGGGCGGTCGCCACCGAAATGTATTCCGACTATGGCCCGATCAAGCAGTTCCTGCCGCTCGAGCAGGAGTCGCAGCAATTGTTTGGCGTGGTCGACTACAAGAGCGAGCTCGTCAACATCGAGGCCGGCATCGGCTTCGGCCTGACTCCGGCGTCCGATCGGGTGGTCGTCAAGCTCATGGTCTCGCGCGATCTCTACAGGCTGCCGCAGACGAACTAGACGAGCGATGTCGTGAAAGTCGTCATATGCACGGCGCTTGATCTCTCTGTGGACGGGCTGCCGGATTGAGGCATCTCCGCCGTCGTCATTCCGGGGCGCGCTCTTGCGCGAGCCCGGAATCGTGCGTCTGTGATGTTGTTCTGTCAGGAGGTGAAAGTCCGACCCATGTGAAGTCACGTTACATGTAGCGGAAGGCAACTGCGTCGTTCAACTGCGGGATGTGGGAGACGGGGTGGAGAGCAGCCGG
>NZ_JBAURI010000857.1:0-2110 GCF_049581145.1 Bradyrhizobium sp. | reverse complement strand
ATTGCAGGTATGCGGAGTAGTGCAACTGGTGATATTCAACAGTCGACTAAACGACTCGGCCGTGACGGGAAGCGGCGCCCCCTCGCGGGCGCTGAGGGCCGGAGTCGCGCTGCTGACTGTATCGCTGCCCACCCGGATGCGTCACTACGGGAAATAGCCCGGGAGGCCGATGTATCACTGGGCACTGTGCACGACGTGCGTGCACGGATGCGCCGTGGAGCGGATCCCCATACCGAGGGACGAGATCCGTCAGCGCTCGCCGAGATCGCAAAGCACCCAACTACAGACAAGGACATAGCCGCTGACCGGTTGCCTGCCGGAAATGCCATGACTAAACGTAATTCGCAGCAGCCGACATGGCCTGCGATATCTTCTAAGCTTGCTAACGATCCCAGTCTGCGATACACGGAGGGCGGCCGGATATTTTTCCGGTGGATGACCTTGCACGCTATGCACGCTGAAAAATGGAAAGAGTTCATTAATGTGATCCCGGCATACTGGCTTAAAGACGTTAGCTTTATAGCTGACTGGGTTAGCGAGCAGTGGCGTGAATTCGCGCAGGAACTCAGAGATCGGCAAAAGTCGGTGTATTAGTGGCTACTTCGGCGAACAGCAGCATACCCGTGTCTGCGCCTCGGCTCGGGTATGGCAGTCATCACTTTAGATGGTCAGGATGACCTCGGCATCGCGGGTCAGTCGCGCTCTAGAGTACCAGAGGAAACGGCGCTGGCTGGCCTTGCTGTCGAATCAGCAGGTGCGTCCAGCCCGCTGCTTTTCAACTATGAGCACTTGGGGACCCTCCTGCGATCTGGTGAGGAATCTTGACATACGCTGCCAGCGAGGCGGCCAATGGATGTGAGGACTTTGGGCCCAGCTGGCATGGTCTCATCTGCAATCGGATTGGGCACATTGGCATTCAGCGGTATTTACGGCCCGATCACCAGTCGCGAGTCTAGTAGGATAATCGGGCGTGCCCTTGATATGGGTATAACCATGCTCGATACCGCTGACCTTTACTCCCAGGGTAAGGTAGAAAGACTGCTGGGAGAATCTCTGCACGGGCGACGCGGCGATGCTCTAATTGCCACTCATGGAGGCACGCGCGTAAATGCGGCAGGAGAATCAGCCATCGTCGACGGCCACCCCGCCTACCTGGCCGTGGCATGCGACAGCTCCTTGCGGCGGCTCAAGACGGATTGCCTGGACCTCTATTACCTGTCCCGCGTGGATCCACAGATCCCCGTTGAGGACAGTGTGGGCAAGCTGGCGGAGCTCGTGACGGCGGGGAAGGTTCGTTACCTGGGGCTGACTGAGGCGTCGCCGGATCAGTTGCGCCGTGCGCAGGCGACTCATCCGATCAGCGCGCTCGCGGTCCAGTATTCACTCCTGCAGGATTGCGCCGAGAGCGGGTCGCTGGCAGCAGCCGCCGAACTCGGCGTGGGTATCGTGGCACGCCGTCCGCTCGGATGCGGGCTGCTCACGGGTCGTGCCAGTTCCGGAGCTTCGGCGCAGGAGCAGACTGCCTTGCGCACTATTGCGGCTGAGGCTGCCGAGTTGGACCTAGGGATGGCGCGCCTGGCGCTGGCATGGCTGCTGGCGTGGCGAGACGATGTTGTGCCTGTGCCTAGTACGCACAGCGCTGCCCATCTGGAGATGAACGCCTCCGCAGCCGACATCCGCCTGACGCCCGGCTCATTCAAGCGTCTCGCGCAGTTCTTCCCGCCAGGACTGGCACGGGCTTAGTACTGTTCGCCCCCCTTGTTGACAGCATCGAGGCGGGAGACAGCCCCTAGCTTAACGAAGATATTCCGGAGATGCCGCTTGACGGTGGCCTCTGTTAGAGATAGACGTGATGCGATCTGGCTATTGCTGAGCGCCTGCGCGACAAGGTGAAGCACTTCACGCTCTCGGTCCGAGAGCATCTCGATGCCCGATTTTTGCTCAACTTGCCTCAGGCTTTCTCGGGAGACGCCGAGCACGACCCGGTCCGCATCGGCGCTAACAGCGCGGATCGCGACCACGAGTTCCTGCCAGTGAATGCTCTTGAGGAGATAGCCTCGGACGCCGATGGCTAGCAGATCCTGAACGAGCTGGGGACCCTCATACATAC
>NZ_JBAURI010000856.1:0-2689 GCF_049581145.1 Bradyrhizobium sp. | reverse complement strand
GCATCCAGGCGCCGACGGTTTCGAAATGCCGGATCTGGCCCTGCAATTGCTGGGTGACGGTGTGGATGTCGCGGAAGCGGCGCTCCAGCGGATGGCTCTCGAAGATGGCGGTGGCGCCGGCGGCGTTGTAGGCGAAGTCGACCGCCTCGCGCGCCTTGTGAATGGCATGGGTTGCGGCCATGCGAACCGTGATGCGCTGTTCGACCGTGATCAGCGCTCCCGCGCAGAGATGCTTCCAGATCTCGGCCATCGATTGCAGCACGAAACCGCGGGCGGCGCGGAGGTCGAGTTCGGCCTGGGCCAGGCCGGTCTGCACCACGGCATTGTCGCGCAGCGGCTTAATAGTGCCGCGCGGCACCTTGTTGCGCGCCAGGTCGATGAAGCAGTCGAGCGCGCCGCGCGCGATGCCGCAGGCGACACCGGCGAAGCCGACCTGATAGCAGGTGCCGGCGCCCATGCGGTAGAGCGGGCCGCTCTCGCGGCATTCGCGGTCGAACTCGCGCGTGATCGAGTGATCGGCGCGCACGAAAAAGTCCTCGAGCGCGAACTGGTCGCTCGCGGTGCCGCGCAGGCCGACCGTGGTCCAGATGTCAGTCCACGCCACGTCGCAGCTCGGCACCAGCATTGTGCGCTCCAGCTGCACGCCGTTGTCGTCGAGCCGGGGGGAGCCGTCGGCCGCAAAGACCGGGCAATGCGCGCCGAGCCAGGTGGCATGACGGCCGCCCGAGGCGAAGGCCCAGACGCCGCTGACCCGGTAGCCGCCCTCGCATTCAACCGCCCTGACCCTGGGACCGGGTCCCCATGCCAGCACCGCGCGCGGATCGCCACCGAAGATTGCATGCGCCACCGGCAGATCGAGATAGGCCGCCGCCATCGCGCAGCCGCCGGCCTGGCTCAGGCACCAGGCCGTTGAACCGTCGGCTTGTGCGATGGTCTCGATCACATGGAAGAAGGTCACGGGATCGGTCTCGATGCCGCTCTGCGCGCGCGGCAGCAGCAGGCGAAACAGCTCCGCCTGGTGCAGCCGGTCGAGCAGTGCCGGCGGCAATCGGCGGTGTTTCTCGATATCGGCGGCGGCGGCGGCCACCGCCGATCGGACCGCCTCGGCCCGCGCGATCAGGTGACGGTCGCCCGCAAGGTCGGCGAAAGCTGCGATCGGCATGGGTCAGGCGGTCCTCTTGGCGCCCACTCCGGGAAGCAAGGACGTGGTTGCCGTCAATTCCCGGTCGATCTGCTCGATGGACTTGCCCCTCGTCTCCATTCCAAAAAAATAATAGACCGCGCCGGTCATCAGGAACCAGCAGCCGAGATAGAGGAAAGCCAGGGGTATCTCGGGCAGCGGGACGTCAGGCTTGAGATAGTTGTTGGAGCCGATGATCAGCGCGAGTCCGACCGGCCCGATGATCTTGCCGATGCCGCCAAAGCCATAGGCTGAGCCCATGCCCGATGTTCGCAAATGCGAGGGCCAGACTTCGGCCGCGTAGGGACCGACGATGGCAAAGCCGCCGTCGGCGAAGAAGAAGGTGAGTGCCAGGATCAGCCAGAACGCCGACACGCCCATCAAGGTCGCATCATAATTGTAGCCCGCCAGGATGGTCAGGAAGCCCGCGCCGAAACCCAAAAGTCCGCCGGCGTTGCGCCGTCCCATGATCTCCGAGAAGAAGGAGAAGGACAGCCGACCCATGAAGCCGAAGACGCTGAGCAGGATCATCATCTTGGCTGCTTCCTGCGGCGTCACCTTCAAGAGCAGGACGAACAGCGAGGGCGCCCACAGCGTGATGCCGTAGACCCCTGTCTGCGCGCCGGCATTGCCGAGCCAGGAGACCAGCAGGCTGCGCGGATATTTGAACAGGTCGAGCCAGTTGCTGACCACGATCGGACCGGCATCGGCGGCGGTCGGCATCGGCAGCGCAGAGGGGTCGACCTGCAGCGTCCAGGCCAGCGACTTGCGCGCCTCCTCATAGCGTCCCTGGCGGCAGAGCCAGCGCGGGCTTTCCGGAACCCACAGCCGGACCAGCAGCACGAGCAGCGCCGGCAGCACGCCGATGGCGAACAACAGCCGCCACTGATCGTTGCCCATCACCGCGCCCAGCACGGCGCCGAGGCCGACTCCGAGCGGGATCACGCAGGTGACGAGGCCGCCGACCCAGCCGCGTTTGGAGGCGGGCATGAACTCCTGCACCAGCGGCAGGTCGACGCAATACAGCCCGCCGACGCCGGTGCCGACGAAGAAGCGCATCACCGCGAGATAGATCCAGCCATCGTCGGGCGTGAAATAGAGCAGGCCGGTCGCAATCGAGAAGTTGAGCACGGTCCCGATGAAGACCACGCGGCGGCCGATGCGATCGGCGAGCCAGCCCCAGGCATAGGCGCCGAGGATTGCGCCGATGCCGGAACTCATCAAAACGGTTGCGGATTGGCCGAACGTGAGCTTCCACGGCCCGATCAGGAAGGCGAGCACGAAGCCGATCAGGAAGTAATCGAAAAATTCCAGCGCATCGCCGAGGATCGCGGCGGCAAGGATCTTGATCTGATTGCCGGTCAGACTCGTGCGTCGATCGAGCTCATCGAACATGGCATTTCCCCTTGGCGCTTCTTGATCTTTTTTGCGGCGGGCGTCGCGCCTGCGCAGCGCCGTATCGATCAGGCTACTCCGTGTTCGCGGCGAACGGCAAGCCCACCCCACCGT
>NZ_JBAURI010000855.1:0-1623 GCF_049581145.1 Bradyrhizobium sp. | reverse complement strand
GCGACGGCGGGCGCAACCGCCGCACCGGCGCGGCCGAGGCCGCAAGCGCATCGATCAGCTCCGAGGTGTTCATGGCGCGGCTCTCTTCATGGCGCGTCATGACGCGCCTCCCCCGCCGAGCAGCTTGCGCAGATTGGCCAGCGCGCGGTGGGTCGCGACCTTCAGCGCCGCGACCGAGCGGCCGGAGGATTGCGCGGCTTGCTTCAGGGACATTTCATTCAATTTCAGCATCCGCACCGCGTCACGCTGCTCCGGCGGCAGTTTCTCGATCGCCTCGAGCAGCGATCGCTCGGCCATCGCATCAGGGTTCGCTTCAGAGTTCGTTTCGCCTTGCGCAAAGGTTTCATGCTCGGGCAGCAATCCGATCTCGCGCGCCCGCCGCCTGGTGTCGCGCCGCAGCCGGTCGATGATGCGATGGTTGGCGACCGCGGCAAGCCATGGCTTGAACGGACGCGCGGGATCGTAGGTGTGGCGCACCGCATGCACGGTCAACAGCACGTCCTGCACCGCGTCCTCGACATCGGCCGGATGGCGGAAGCAGCGCCGGGCGATCGCGCGCGCATAGGGCTCGATCTGTTTCAGCAGCGTGCGATAGGCGTCGCGGTCGCCGTCCTGGGCCCGGGCCATCAGCGCCGACCACTCGGACTGTGGCGCGGCCGGCGCCGCAGCGGATGCGGTATCTGATCCCCTGGCCAAGTCGGGCTCGACCAGGGTGAGCCGCGGAGCGTGCGGCCGTGCGGGAGGCGTCGTTGAAGGCTGCATCCGGTCGATGGTTTCGCTCGAGCTGTTTCCACGGTGCGGCGCCGGTCTCGGCCCGGAGCAGGCTCAAGGATACAAGGCGGCGGCAGCGCGCGACAGGCCGAAATTTTTTGCGGCCCCGCTAACCTTTCGCGCGGTGGGCTCGAACCTTGGGATCAGCAGCCCGGGACCGGGCGGCAGCCACCAGGAGAGAAGACACCATGAACCGTCGCCTGTTCGCCGTATCGACCATGACCACAGCCATCGGCCTTGCGCTTGCCATGCAGGGCTCCGCCCTCAACGCCCAGGGCATGAAGGACGGAATGAAAGACGGCATGAACCCGCCGCAGGTCGTGAAGGACAACATGGCCAAGATGGCCAGCGAAAAGCTCGAGAAGTGCTACGGCATCAACGCCGTCGCCAAGAACGATTGCGCCCAGGGCGCGCATTCCTGCGCCGGACAGGCGACGCAGGCGCGCGATCCGAAATCCTTCGTGCTGCTGCCGGCCGGCGACTGCAGCAAGATCGCGGGCGGCAAGACCAGCGCGACCTGACGCGGCGCACACTGGTGAACGCGCAACGCAGGCATCAGGACGGCACGATCCCGGCACGAGCCGGGATCGGGCTGCGCTTCAGCCATCACCAGGCCGTGCGCGACACCGCGCATGGCGTGCCCTGGATGGAGGTGCATACCGAGAACTACATGGGCGGCGGCACGCCGATCCGCACCCTCGAGGCGATCCGCCGCGACACGCCGATCTCGCTGCATGGCGTCGGGCTGTCGCTCGGCAGCGCCGATGGCCTCGATCCGGCGCATCTCGAGCGCATTCGCGGCGTCGCCGAACGGATCGAGCCCGGGCTGATGTCGGAGCACATCGCCTGGAG
>NZ_JBAURI010000854.1:0-6278 GCF_049581145.1 Bradyrhizobium sp. | reverse complement strand
CTGGGCGCGATCCCGCAGGTGATGGCGTTCTCCGACGTCTACCAGGCGCTGCAGACCGGGGTCGTCGACGGGCAGGAAAACACCTGGTCGAACATGTACACCCAGAAGATGCATGAGGTGCAGAAATACGCCACCGTCACCAATCACGGCTACATCGGCTACGTCGTGGTCGTGAACAAGAAGTTCTGGGACGGGATGCCGCCCGATATCCGCACCGCTTGCGAAAAGGCGATGAAGGAAGCCACCGAGTTCGGCAACAGCCAGTCGGCGAAGGAAAACGACGACGCGCTGCAGGCGATCAAGGCATCCGGCAAGACCGAGATCGTCACGCTGACGCCGGAGCAGGACGAGGCGATGCGCAAGGCGATGATGCCGGTCTACGAGGAAGTGGCGTCGCGCGTCGGTCAACCGCTGATTGACGAGTTCCTGAAGGAGACCGGGCGCAGCCCCATGAACTGAGGACGCGCTGAGCACGCACTGAGCGCGCCGGGCAGGGGTGGCTGATTGCGCGCTTTGACCGGCAAACTTGACCGGCAAACAATGGGTCCGCGGCCGTAGCGCATGCGGGCTGCGTGGTCGGGCGGATTCTTGAGCCGCCCGATCGTCACGGGGGACGTTCATGCTGTTGCGGATTCTCGACCGGCTCGAGGAAGTCATCATCGCAAGCCTGATGGGCGCTGCGACCTTGATCACGTTTGTGACGGTCGTTCACCGCTTTCTGGTCAATATTCCCATCCTCTATCCCTATTTGTTCTGGATCGACCTCTCCTGGTCGCAGGAACTGTGCATCTACATGTTCATCTGGATGGCGAAGTTCGGCGCGGCCTACGGCGTGCGAACCGGCATTCATGTCGGCGTCGACGTCCTGATCAAGCAGCTCAATGACAGCTGGCGGAAGCGGGTCGTACTGCTCGGCCTGTTCGGCGGCGCGGTGTTCACCGGGATCGTCGGCACCATGGGCGCCAAGTTCGTGTTCGAATTGATGCAGACCGACCAGGTGTCGCCCGATCTCGAGCTGCCGAGCTGGATCGTCTATGCCTGCATCCCGCTCGGCTCCTATCTGATGTGCTTCCGCTTCCTGCAGGTGATGTGGGCCTATTACTGGACCGGCGAGTTGCCGCATCATGACGCCGCCCATGTCGACGACATCGAGGTCAGCCCGACCGCGCCGATCTCGCTCGGAGAAGCGTGATGAGCGCGGCGCTGATCTTCGGGCTGCTGTTTGCCCTGATGCTGACGGGCATGCCGATCTCGATTTCGCTCGGCCTGACCGTGCTGACCTTCCTGTTCACGATGACGGAAGTCCCGATCGAAAGCGTCGGGCTGAAACTGTTCTCGGGTCTGGACAATTTCGGCATCATGGCGATCCCGTTCTTCATCCTGGCCGGCACGTTCCTGACCCGTGGCGGGGTGGCGCGGCGGATGATCGCCTTCACCACCTCGCTGGTCGGTCACCTGCCGGGCGGACTCGGGCTCGCCGGTGTCACCGCCTGCGCGATGTTCGCGGCGATCTCGGGGTCGAGCGTCGCCACCGTGGTCGCGATCGGCTCGATCATGCTGCCGGCGATGGTCGATTACGGCTATCCGCGCCGGTTCGGCGTCGGCGTGATCGCAACTTCCGGCGCGCTCGGCATCCTGGTGCCGCCCTCGATCATCCTGGTGCTGTATGGCGTGTCCACCAACACGTCGATCGGCGCGCTGTTCATGGCCGGGATCGTGCCGGGCGTCATTCTGGCGCTGATGCTGGCGTCGGTGACCTGGTTCGTAGCCTGGCGCAACGGCTACCCCCGGATGAAGCGGGCCACGCTCGGCCAGCAATGGCTGGCCTTCCGCGACAGCGTCTGGGGCCTCGCCTTGATCGGCATCGTGCTCGGCGGCATCTATGGCGGCATCTTCACGCCGACGGAAGCCGCCGCCGTCGCCGCGGTCTATGCCTTCCTGATCACCGTGTTCGTCTACCGGGAGTTGAAGCTCACGGAGGTGCCGAAGGTGCTGTTGCAGGCGGCGAGCATGAGCTCCATGCTGCTCTACATCATCACCAACGCGGTGCTGTTCTCGTTCCTGATGACGCATGAGCAGATTCCGCAGGCCATGGCGGCCTGGATCATCGACAGGAATTTCTCGGTCTGGATGTTTCTTCTGGTCGTCAACGTCATCCTGCTTTTGGCGGGCAATGTCATGGACCCGTCGTCGATCCTGCTCATCATGGCCCCGATCCTGTTTCCGCTGGCGACCAAGCTCGGCATCAATCCCGTGCATCTCGGCGTGCTGATGATCGTCAATACCGAGGTCGGCCTGTGTCATCCGCCGGTCGGATTGAACCTCTACATCGCATCCAGCATCGCCAAGATGGGAATCAGCGAGATCACCATCGCGGTATTGCCATGGTTGTGCGCCATGCTAGCCTTTCTCGGGCTGATTACTTACGTGCCCGAGATCTCGTTGTGGCTGCCGCGGCTGCTCGGCATGATCTGAGGCGTTTGGCTTTGATCAAGCTCAATTACATCTTGGTAAGGCTCTCCAGTCTGTCCAAACTGTAAGTTGATTGCGCGTCTCGCTGTGCCCATGTTCGGGCGACCTTGAGAGGAGGGTTCGCATGAGGAAATTTGCCATCGCCGGCGTTGCCGCGCTTGCCATCGCCGGTTCGACCGCGGTCTACGCCCAGTACCATCCCTGGCTTCGTGAGCACATGCAGCACATGCGCCTGAGCCCGGAAGACCGGGCCGCGCTCGCCGACGCGAAGATTGCCGAGGTGCATGCCGGGCTGAAACTGACGCCGGATCAGGAGAAGTTGTGGCCGCCGGTCGAAAGCGCGGTGCGGGATTTCGCCAAAATGCGAATCGATCGAGCCAATGCGCGGATGCAGGCGGAGAGTGCACCCCAGGCGCAGGACGAGCAGAAGCCGGATCCGGTGGCGCGCTTGCGCGAACGCGCCGACAACATGGCCGCGACCGCGGCCGCGCTGAAGAAGATCGCCGATGCCGCCGATCCGCTCTACAAGACGCTGGACGACGGCCAGAAGCGCCGGCTCGCGTTGCTGACCCATCATCATGACGGCCAGTTTGGCCACGAAGGCTGGCGTCACCGCTGGATGGAGCGCGGCATGGGCCACGACGGCGGCCGGGGCATGGACATGGATGGCGGCCGGGGCATGGGTGGCGACGGCTCCGAGTCCGGACGGCTCTGACGCGCGCGGCTTCGACCGAACGGAAAAGCCGTCGGATTTCCGACGGCTTTTTCTGTCCTCGATGCCTGAAATGACATCGAAAAACGCTCCCGCCTTGCTGGACATCGGGAGGTCGCTTTGCTAAACGACGCCCTCTCGCGAGGCCTTTCCGAAGCCAAGCTTCGGGCGCATAGCTCAGTTGGTAGAGCAGCTGACTCTTAATCAGCGGGTCCCAGGTTCGAGCCCTGGTGCGCCCACCAAGGAAAAGGCCTTCTTTTCCAGTACCTTCGCGGGATCTCGCTAGAGAACAAAACGGGTCTCGTGCGACGCCTTTCGTGGTCGGACGTCGCACGCCGTGCGACGAGTTCAACACGTTCTGTGAATGTCCTTCACAGAAACCCGGTGCGCGCAGCCTTCGATGAGCAAGAAGGTTCGTCGCAAATATCATCGCCATAAGGAAGCGAGCGCTGCGCCCAGCCGACGCTCCTCGACCAGGAAAGATACCAGCTTGAGCTGATTGCCGCGGTCGCGGAATTACAGGGCGCCGGACCCGGGGACCCGTCGGCGCTCAGCCCTTCCTCGCGCACCTGCAATTCGAGCCGGTCGATGCCGGCATCGGCATTGCGGGCGCGGTCATGCTTCACGATGGTCTATGCGCTTCGGTACGAGTGCCCCGTGATGTCGCAGCTCGTCAGCAGCTCGCAGCCCGCGCGATCGAGCAGCATGACGCAGGTATCGCGCAGGTCTGTGCTTCTGGTCGAGTTCGCCAGCGCCATTGACGAACAGCAGCGACGAGATTGGCTTCATGCGCCATGCTGTCCCATCGCCATTGCTGTCGCGCGCCGCCTGCACATCCAGCGATTCCGCCAGCACGCGCGCGCTGATCGACCGCGCGAGCGCGCTGCGCCTCGTCCTCTTGATCGAGAGGAAAGGCGCGAACAGCCCGTCGATGGTTCTCGGGTTTCATCGAGGATCCCACGACCTGAGCGAGACTGCAAATATAAGTAACATTGCTCGCTAAGCACTTAACAGGGCGGACAATCCGTGGCGCGAAGTTCAGCTTTTCTAAATGCAGCGATTCGTTTTCCAGGTGCAGCGCGGTCAGCCTCCCGAACGTCCTGTTTTTGACGATATGCTAAAGAACCACAAGGCCGCGCGAGAAGTTGCGCTCGGCCGTCCTGAATGAAGCTGGCAAAGTCATATTCAGGTTTTGGGGCGAAGGATCTATCCCAAAAAATGGCGGAGTCCGAGTGCCGCGCACGCGGCTGCGGCTATCGCATGGCAGACGCATGTCTTGATACCATGGCGTCTCGCAGACGGTCACTCCTGTTACTTGGCGCGGCGACGGTGGCTTTGCTCGCCGATGGCGCAGGTGCAGCCGCCGGCGTATTGGTCAATACCGGCACATTCAACAATGACGTCGCTTACAATGCAGATGTCACCAGCAACACCGGAACCATCAACAACAACTTCCCGGGCGTATGGACCGGCAACGTCTTGAGCAATGCCGGCGGCATCTCGAATAATATTGGAGCCACGTGGGCCGGCACCGTCGTCAACACGGGCTATGTCAGCAATCTCGGCGCTTGGTCGGGCGAAATTGTCTCCAACTTCTTCGGCAGCATCCATAACGGCGGCGCCGCCGCGACCTGGACCGGCAACGTGCTGACCAATGATAGCCAGATCGTCAACGAGAACGGCGCCACCTGGACCGGCGAGGTGCAGGGCAACAACAACGTCGTCTTCAATTTGAGCTCCAGCTTCTGGAATGGAGACGTGGTTGCCGATGGCGGCGGGTCCAACAGCTTGGCGCAGATCGACAATTACGGCACCTGGACCGGCAACGTCGACAGCAACGCGGCCGAGATCAACAACCTTGGCGGCAGTTGGAGCGGAAATGTCGTCGCCAATGCTGGCGCCATTGTCAACAACTACAACGACGTCAACACCAATCCGGGCGGCGTGAACCACGCCGTATGGACCGGCAACGTGATCAACAATACCGGATTGATCGTCAACGACCACGGCGGCGTATGGAACGGCAATGTCCTCGCCAACAACGGCGCAATCGTCAACCAGTCGGGTTCCACCTGGATCGGCAACGTTCTCGGCAACGCCGGTGCCGTCACCAACAATGCCACATGGTCCGGCAACGTTGCCTCGAACGCCGGCACGCTCACGAACAATCTGACCTGGATCGGTACGGTGACGAATGCCGGCATGTTCAATAACAATGCAGGCGCAACTCTATCAGGCCTTTTGGTCAACAGCGGCACGGTCGACAATGCCGGAACGTTGAGTGGGGGCCTCACCAATACCGCCGGCACCACCAACAATGCCGGTTTTATCGGCGGCGTCACCACCATCAGTGGCGGCACGCTGACTGGCAACGGCACGACCGCAAACGTCGCGGTCGCCGGCGGCAGCACCTTCGCGCCGGGCGCGCCTGGGACAGCCAGCGCGGCGACAGTCTCAGGCAATCTCGCCTTCCAGTCCGGTGCCTTCTATGCCGTCCAGGTGAATCCCGCGACGGCGTCACTGGCGCGGGTCTCCGGAACGGCCGTGCTGGCGGGAACCGTGCAGGCGAATTTTGCGCTCGGAAGCTACATCAAGAAACAATACACGATCCTGACTGCCGCGGGCGGCCTTGGCGGCACGACCTTCGCAGGCATTGCCAACACGGGTCTGCCGCGAGGCAGCACCGACAGCCTGAGCTACGATGCCAACGATGCATATCTGAACCTGACGCTGGGCGTCCTGCAATTTACGGGGCTCAACAGCAATCAGCAGGCCGTGGCCAATGTGCTCACGAGCTATTTCAACAGCGCGGGCGGCATCCCGCTGGGCTTCTTCACCGTTAGCCCCGCCGGTCTGGCGCAACTCGACGGCGAGGCGGCAAGCGGGGCAGAGAACGCGGCTCTCCAGCTCACGACCCAGTTCCTCAATCTGATGCTTGACCCGTTCGTAGATGCTGGACGCGGCGGCTCAGGTGGACAAGGGCTCGGCTTCGCAAGCGATGCGCAAGCGGCATTGCCGCCCGATGTCGCTCGCGCCTATGCAGGCGTGCTGAAAGCGCCGCCGGCCGTTCCGCCTGCGCAGCGCTGGACCGCCT
>NZ_JBAURI010000853.1:0-16928 GCF_049581145.1 Bradyrhizobium sp. | reverse complement strand
ACATAGACCCGCAGCGCCGCATGCGGCAGCTGCGCGCCGACATCGATGTCGAAACTGCGCTTGGAGAGCCAGTCCATGTAGTCCGGAAAGCTCTCCCAGGCCCAAGGGATGCCGGCGCTCAACACCGGCTCCGGAATGTCCTCGACGCCTTCCATCAACTGGATCAGCCGCAGATGATCGTCGACGCGGCATGGCGCGAAGCCGACGCCGCAATTGCCCATGATCGCGGAGGTGACGCCGTTCTGCGAGGACGGCGTGATCTCCTGGCTCCAGGTCACCTGGCCGTCATAATGGGTGTGGACGTCGACAAAGCCCGGCGTCACCAGCTTGCCCTTGGCGTCGATTTCCTCCTTGCCGGTGGCCGACACCTTGCCGATTTCGGCAATGCGGCCGTCCCTGATGGCGATATCGGCTTCGAACAAATCGCCGCCGCGTCCGTCTGCAATGGTGCCGCCGCGGATCACGAGGTCTGGATTCGCGGTCATGAGATTTGCGGTCATGGCGTTGCTTCCCCGGGTTTTTGCTGATTGCCGGTATCATCGGCGCCAGGCCGGGGGTGTCAACCGCCCCCGACGCGGTTCAGGGCTGCGCCGGTTCGGGATCGGCGGCGCGACTTTGCTGCCTTCGCTCCGTGAATGGCGCAAGCGCGACCGTCAGCACCATGAAGGCGGCGGATGTACCGAACACCCAATGCGGAAAATTCTGGTCCATGATCCAGCCGAACAGCAGCGGGCTTAAAATCCCGCTGAAATTGAAGCCGGTGGAGACGAGACCGAAGGCGCGTCCCGCGGCGCCCGCCGGCGCCGCGTTTCGCACCAGCATGTCGCGCGAGGGCGCGATCACCCCGCCGAGGAACCCGGCGGTCGTCATCGCCGCCGTCAGCATGAGCGACGGCAGCCCCACCGTTGCTATGACGAGCATGATTGCGGCATTGACGGCAAAACAGCCGGCCGCAACCTGGCCATGTTTCTCGGTGTGGTCGGCCAGAAAGCCGCCGGCCAGCACGCCGGCCGCGCTCGCGCCGAGATAGGCGGTCAGCGCCAGGTTGGCCGAGGAGAACGAGGTGCCATAGCCGCCCATCAGCGCCACCACGCCGAAATTGCTGATCCCGGCGCTGGAGAGGCCAAGCAGCATGAAGAAGATCGTGAGCACGATCAGCGCCGGCGTGATGATGTTCTTTTGCGGCAGCCTGGCGCCATGCGCCCGCTTGTGGTGCGCGCCGGCATCGGGAACGCCGGCCAGCAGCAACAATAACGAGGTCGCCACGCCGACCATGCCCGCAACGATCAGGGCGCCGAGGCCGCCGATCGTGCTCACCAGCGCGGCCACGATCGCCGGCGCCATCGCGCTGCCGAGAAAACCTGCGAAAGTATGAATCGAAAAGGCGCGTCCCATCCGCGCTTCGTTCATGTGCTCTGACAGGATCGCGTAATTGGCGGGATGATAGACGCTGTTGGCAAGTCCGAGCAGCACGGCGCCCGCGATCAGGCTGGCGTAGCTCAAATGCAGGCCGAGCAGGATCAGCGCGCAGCCGCCGAGGGCGAGCCCGGTCAGCAGGATCTTTCGCGCGCCGATATGGTCGACGATGTAACCGAGCGGCGCCTGGGTCAGGCCCGAGGTGACGGCCAGGACGGTCAGCGCGAACCCGAGCTCGACATAGCCGACGCCCAGTTGCTGTTTCAGAAATGGAAACAGCATGGGCAGCACCAGCAGATGGAAATGGCTGACCCAATGCGCGGCCGAAATCAGACCGAGCGTGCGCAGCGACGAGTCGGCCTTCATTTGCTGCGATGCGGCGAGAATGTCGGCCATGGCCCCGAGAGAATCCGCGTGGTGAGGGTCGACAAACTATCGGTACAAGCCGCAATTTGTCCATGAACGGCGCCGCATGGCAGCCTTGGGCGCCGCAATAGGAGCAGCTACAGCGGCTCGTCGTCGTTGCCGGTACGGTCGCGCTTCGGAGTGCAGATATCGCCATCCTCGAAATCGTCGTCAGCAGGCGGCGGAGGTGGCGGCTGCTTGGTTTTGTCCTCCGCCGGCTTGGCGGGCTCGTGCTTCTTGCCGATCGTGATCATGTGCTCCCTCGGACCTCTCCCTGGACCGCAGACTGAAGCTCTCTCTAGCGGCCGTCGCCGCGGTTCGGCTTGACGTCGATCAAGCGGCCTGGCCTTGAAGCACCGGCCCGCCGGCCTTCTTCCAGGCATCGATGCCGCCGGCGATGTGCGCGGTATTGGCGAGACCTGCCGCCTTGGCCGCCGCGACCGCCATCGCCGAGCGTTCACCGAATGCACAGAAGAACACGATGCGGCGTCCGGTCGCCGCCGCCACCTCGCGTAACATGCCGCCGCGCTGAAGATTGTCGGCGATCGACGGGTAGGGCGCGTGCAGCGCGCCGGCGAGCGTGCCGTGCTTGATGCGCTCGGTGCTCTCGCGCAGATCGACCAGCAGAATGTCGGGCCGGCCAAGGCTCTCGATCGCCTGCCACGCGGTCAACGAAGCACCGAGCTTTTCGAGCTCGGCCTGGTGCAGGCCGACATGCATGTTGGCGGGTACCGCCGTGTCCATCATCTTCGGATTGGGCAATTTCAGATTGGCCATCAGCTCGATGTAGTCGTCGACCGATCCCACCTGCAGGCGCGGATTGTAGCGCTTCTCTTCGCCGATGGTGGAGACGGTATCGCCCTTGTAGTCGTGCGCCGGAAACACCAGCGTCTCCTCGGGCAGTTTCAGGAGCCGGTTGAAAATCGAATCATATTGCGCCCGCGCGCTGCCGTTCTGGAAGTCGGTGCGGCCGGTGCCGCGGATCAGCAGCGTGTCGCCGGTGAAGACGCGGTCGCCCATCAGAAAGCTGTAGGAATCGTCGGTGTGGCCGGGCGTGTACATCACGTCGAGGCACAAGCCCTCGATCGTGACCTCGTCGCCGTCGGCGACCCGCATCGCCACCACGTCGGCCTTGCTCTGCTCGCCCATGATGGTGACGCAGCGGGTGCGGTCGCGCAGCTCGCCGAGGCCGGTGACGTGGTCGGCATGCAGGTGGGTGTCGATAGCCTTGACCAGCCTGAGGTCAAGCTCGCGCAGCAACTGGCAATAGCGGTCGGCCTTCTCCAGCACGGGATCGATGATCAAGGCTTCGCCGCCGGCGCGGCTCGCCAGCAAATAGCTGTAGGTCCCGGAGACGCTGTCGAAGAGCTGACGAAAGATCATGGGCGCTTGCCGCCGTGAAGGTGATTCCAAGATTAGCACATCAGGGGCGGATATAGCTCCAGCCCTGCTCCTGCAATTCCATCAAATGAACGACGCCGGAGGGAACAAGCGCGGCTTCAGGGACCAGCGCGACCGCATGGCCCTCCGCCTTCTCCATGCCCAGCCTGGTGTTGTTGCAGGCGGATAGCTGGATCTTGCCTGGAAATATCATGTCCTTGAGGCGTTTGAGGCGATCCTTGACTGGCGAGGTATCGACCCGCAGCATATGCAGGCCCGGACCATAGGCGACGATGTCGATGTCCACGTCCTCGTTCTTGCCGCGGTAATATTCGATCACGTTGGTGGCGTTGCTCAGCGCGAGGTTCATGACCTGCGGGTCGTTCTGGTCGACCTGGATCGCGACGTGATGGGTTTTCGCGTCGGCGGCGAGCGCGCTCGACACAAGGGCGATCGCCAACAGGGCTGCGGTTGCAAGGCGGCGTAGCATCACGAAACTCCTCAGGGCCGGACCAACGTATATCCGTTCTCGGTCAGGCGCAGAATCTGCCCGACGCCGACCTGGACCGGAGTCGCGGCGGGAATGATCTCCGGCCGTTTGCCGGTTTCGCGCTCGACTGTATTTACGGTATTGAGGCAGACGTCGAAACGCACGCCCTGCGCGATCAGGCTTTCGATCAGCTTGCGGTTGGCGTTGGCGGTTCGCAGGAGTTCGATTCCGGGACCGAATGCCACCACTTCGATCGCAACCTTGTCAGGGTCGTAGGCCTTCAAGAGATTGTAGGCCACGCTGATGACGAGCGCCTGCTTGTTCTGAGCGTCGTCGGAGAGTTGCAGCACGATCTTGTGTTCGGCGAACGGCTTGTCCTGCAGCGGAGGGGCCTGCTGGGCGCGGGCCGCAGGCCACTGCGCTGTCGTCGTCAATGCCACAAACAGTGCGGCAACGATCGCCGGAGAGGCCCGTTCGAGCTTCATCCCTGCCCCACGATGCCCGGATTGTTCTCGACGCCCCGCAAGATGACGCCGCTGTCGCGGAGCGCGGAGGATTGTCCAGAGCGGAGATGGTTTGCAAAAACGTCCCATACCGGCATGCCTTGTTGAGCGTTGACTGAAGCCCAGCCCGCCACCTTGTAGCTCTTGCCGGCTTCGAGCGAACGGCCGTCGTCGAGCCGCAGCTCGGAGATGCGGCGTCCGACCGACTCGGCCGGCGTGCAGGCGTAAGTCATGCCGCCGACGCGGACCATGTCGCCGCCCTGCTGGTGATAGGGGTCGACATTGAAGAGATTGTCGCAGACATCCTCGAGCACGTCCTTGATCTGGCTGCCGGTCATGCTCTGCACGTAGGTCTCCGGATAGGTGACCGCAGTCTCCGACAGCACGTCGTCCATCGTCATCGGTTGGCCGGGCAGAACGCTGTTGCCCCAGCGGAATCCCGGAGACAGCGCGATCTCGGCGCCGAACTGGGCGCGCAATGCGTCGCAGATCAGCTGGTCCACGGTGCCGTTGAAATTGCCGCGCCGATAAAGCAGGTGGTCCGCAGTCGCGACCTTCTCGGCATGGGCCGACTGATGCGGCGCGTGCAATCTGTCGATCAGCGCCTGCATCTCCGAATCCGGCTTCAGCATATCCGAAAAGACAGGAAGCAGCCGATAGCGCACGTTGCCGACCCGGCCCTTTGCGATGTCCAGATCGAGCACGCCGAGGAATTTTCCGTTGGAGCCGGCGTTGGTGACGAACGTGATGCCGCCAGCGTTGCTCACCGGGATCGGTTGCGGAACGGCATCGTGGGTGTGACCGCCGAGAATGACGTCGATGCCGCTGACGCGGCCGGCGAGCTTGAGATCGACGTCCATGCCGTTGTGCGAGAGCAGAATCACCGCGTCGGCCTTGTCCGTGCCGCGCAGCGCGTCGACGAGCTTCTGCAGCTCATCGTCGCGGATGCCGAAGGTCCAGTCCGGCGTGAAGCGCCTGGGATGGGCGATCGGTACGTAGGGAAAGGCTTGCCCGATCACGGCGACACGGTAATCGCCGATCTCCCTGATGATCGCCGGCTTGAACACGCGTCCCGAAGCGGGATCGAAAGCCTTGGCGTCGTCGAAAGCCGCCTCCTCGGTGAGGAACACGTTCTGGGCCAGGAATTCGCCCTTGAAACGCGCCAGGTTCGCGCGCAACGCGTCTTCGCCATAGGTGAATTCCCAATGGCCGGTCATGGCCTCGATACCGAGCAAGTTCGCCGCTTCCACCATGTCGGCACCCTTCATGGTGTTGGCAAGGCCTGTGCCCTGCCAGAGATCGCCGCCGTCGAGCAGCAGCGAGCGCCGCGCGCCGACCTCGCTGCGCAGCCGATCAATCAGCGTCTTCAGATGCGCGAACCCGCCGAGCTTGCCGAAGCGGACTGCGGCCTTCTCGAAATCGAGGCAGGTGAAGGCATAGGCTTCGGCGCTGTCGGGCTTGATGCCGAAATGGTCGAGAAAGGCGCCCCCGACCAGGTGCGGCGGCCGCCCCTGCATGGCGCCGATGCCGAGATTGATGCTGGGTTCGCGGAAATAGACCGGCTTGAGCTGCGCATGCGTGTCGGTCATGTGCAGCACGCGCGCATTGCCGAAGCGCTCCAGGTCATAGATGCCGCTCGCGTCGGCGGCGCGCGATCGGCGCGACAGGCCGGCGGCAAGCGCGGCAGCGCTCGTCATCTTGAGAAAATCCCGGCGGCGGATGGTCATCGCGACTCTCCCAGACGTTAGTGGATTTCAATATCCTGCCAGCGCTCTTTCTCGCTGGTCGCCTGGAAGATCGAAGCGTTCGCCAGCGCTTCGGCCTCCTTCGCGGCTGCCACCGCGCTGTCGAAATCGCCGCTGGCCGCGGCCTTTTTTGCCTCCGCGAGCGTCGTTTCCGTCGTGGTCCATCGGTTGCGCAAAATGCTCGCCTCGTTCTCGGCGGCCTCGGCAGCGGCGTAAGCCGTCTTGAAATCGGTCTCGGAACTTGCCGCGAAGGCCGGCGCCGAGGCGGCGACCAGAACGATCAAGAGCAGCGCGCGCATCCGGGCTCTCCGATCGCCGCTCATGGCCGTGCGCCCGGGCCCGAGATCGGCAGCCCGTTGCTGAGGTAAGACAAATAATATTCGAGATTGCGGTATTCGTCGGATTGCGGCTCAAGCGGCACGGCGCGGGTCTGGCTGTTGCAGGTCACGAAGCGGCGGCTGGTCGTGCCCATGCCGCTCCATTCCGAGCGATAGATCGGCATCGCGTTGAGAATGCCGAGCGCGGGCGCGAGAATTTCGGCCCGAAGACGCTCGCCCGGGCTTTGCACGTGACAGCTCGCGCAGGAGAAGTTGAGCTGGCCGCGCCGGGTATAGAAGTATTGCTTGCCGTCCTGATAGGCCTCGAGCGCGCGCGGATCGTTGGGGATCTTGATGTCCATCGGTTTGCCGCGAGAGGTGAACGCCATATAGGCGGTCAGCGAGGCCATCTCGTCCTTGACATAGGAATAGGGCGCTTCGCCGTTGGCCTCGCGGCAGCGGTTCAGGGCGAGTTCGAGGGTGACGACCTTGCCTTGCTTCTCGTCGAAATAGGGGTAGTCCTGCCGGATGCCGATACCGCCGTTCGGAAAGCAATCCGCGTAGCTCTTGCCGTTCCTGAAGGGTTTTCCGAACATCTCCTTGCCGGCGTCCAGCGCGAATTGATAAGGTGGGAATTGCTCGATGTCTTCCCACTGCTTTCGCATGTCCTGATTCATCGAATAAGGACCGTTGACGAAATCCTCCAGCTTCACTTGCGGAAACTTCTTGACGAAGTAATCGCGGAACGCCTTGGCGTCGGCCGCGGGATCCGGCGCTCCGGCGGCGACCGCGCGCGGCGCGACGATCATCAGCGCGGCAAGCGCCAGCGCCGCGGAGGCAAACAGGATCGAAGCGGGCGGCTTCATTCTACTGAATCTTGGCGGTGATGGCGTCGGTCGCGCCCTTGTTGTCGACCCAGCTGATCTTGAGATCGTCGCCCTTCTTGGCGCCCTTGAACGAGAACTTGACGTACGGATCCTTGGAGACAGCCGGGCCCCAGTCGGCCAGAAAAACGACCTTGCCGTCGTGTTCGAACGTCAGTTGCTGGATGAAGTGCGCCGGGATGAGGGCGCCTTGCGCATCCTTGACGTAGCCGGAATCCATCGGATGCTGCACCAATGACTGCACTTCGGTGGTATCGCCGCTTGAAATCGCGCGGATGCGAATCGTGGATGCCATGTCAGAATTCCCCTAAAATCAGCCGCCGCAGCCGCCAACGGTAACCTTGACTTCCTTGGTCGCGCTGTAGAGCTTGCCGCCGGCCTCCACGATCGCGATCACGTTGCTGGTCTTCTGCATCTTCAGCCGGTTGGCCACGTTCGGCAGCGTGCCCTCGGGAATCCGGTAAGATGCGGCCAGCGCGTTGGGATTTTCGCTGACCAGGAACGAGATCGAGGTGACGTTGTCGAGCGTGGTCGTGACCGAGATCGGGACCACCGCGCCGTTTTCGGCGATCTCCGGCGCGTCGAGCTTGACCTTGTCGGAAGCCTCCGCGGTCCCGCCGTACAAGCTCTTGATCGCATCGGCGTCGCTCTTCTGCTTGAACGCATCCTCGGGGTATTTGTCGTTGGCTGCGGCGAAGGCGCTGCCGGACGGAAGGTTGCCGAGACCGATCAGCGCGACGGACCCCGCGCCTTTCAGGATCAGGCGGCGCGTGGTGCAAAATCTGTCGTCAGCGGTCGTCATGGGCGAAGTCTCCTGGAGGAAGCCGTCATAGGGTTTGCAGAAAATCCACGATGTCGTTGATCTCCTGTTCGGTCAGAACGCGATTTCGTCCGAATGGCGGCATCATGGTCGAGGGATTACGCCTGGTCTCGTCGGTCACGATGGCGACGAGGTCGTTGCGATCGGGGTATTTGCTCTTGATGTCCTTCAAGGCCGGCCCGATCGTGCCCGGCAGATCGCCGCCCTTGATGTCGTGGCAGGTCAGGCAATTGCCCTTGCCGCGGTCGAACGCCAGCGTCTCACCCGCGGCGACCGTCGATTGCGCACATGCGGCGTCGACGTCGATCGCGGCCGCGTCGGTCAACGCGAGCACTGCGATCAAGGCAGTTTTCATGCGATGATGATGGGTCAAGGCGCGTCCCGCGGTTCTATTGCGATTGCATCGTGTCGAGCGGTCCGGTCGTGCGCGGCGTAAGATCCTTGCCCTCTGCGGTGGAAGTGATCTTGACCCCGAGCGGTCCGGTGCAGGCATTCATGCATGACGTCGCCTCGGTGTCGGGTCGCGGATCGGTCCAGGTGAAATGGTCGCGATTGGGCATTTTGACCTTCGGCAAGCTCTCGCGATCGGCAACGAAATCATTCGGAACGATGTCGTTGAGGTTCAGAATATAGGCGGTCAAGGCATAGACGTCATCCGCGGATAATGTGTGCGGCGTGGGAAACGGCATCGCCCGGTTGATATAGTCGAACAGGGTCGGCGCAAAGGGCCAATAGCTGCCCACCGTGGGCTCCGGCCGGTCATCTCGGAGCGTACCTGTGCCGCCCGCGAGCTTCGGGTAGCGGCCTTCGCCTTCACCGAAGGTCCCGTGACAGGCGGCGCACTGGTCCGCGAAGACCTGGGAGCCCTTCTCGACCGTGCCCTTGCCGGCCGGCAGGCCCATCCCATCGTCGCCGCGCACGTCGATATCCCATCCAGCGATCTGCTCGGGTGTGGCTCTCTGGCCATAGCCAAAATGCCCGGGCTCTGCCGCGCTCGCAAAAGCGCCTGCGGCGGCGATCACGCCGGCGCTCAGCAGCAGGGGAAGCCTACGCGAGCTGGACATCGAACACGCTCCCGTCCGGCTTGATCTGCCAGGTCTGAATCGAATTGTTGTGATAGACCGAATTCGTGCCGCGCCGCTTGCGCAGCTCGGCAATGGTCGGCTGCACGTAGCCGGTTTCATCGATCACGCGTGATTCCAGCAGTGCCGGCTGCCCGTTCCACTGCCAGGGCAGTGTGAATTTCGTCAGCGCCTTCGACAACACCGGCTCATGGAGTTGCGCGGTCTGCCAATTGACGCCGCCGTCGGTGGAGACATCGACCCGCTTGACCTTGCCACTGCCGGTCCACGCCAATCCCCGAACCTCATAGAGCCCCGGGCCGCCAAGCGGCTTTTCCGGGCACGGGAAGGTGATCACGGATTTGGCGTCGATCAGCCAGGTGAAACCGCGCGACGTGCCGTCCGGCATCAGGTCGGTGTATTTCGAGGTTTCCTCGCGGGAGAACCAAGGCTTGTCGCCGAGCTTGATCCGGCGCAGCCACTTGATGTTGACGTTGCCTTCCCAGCCCGGCACCACGAGCCGCAGCGGGTAACCCTGCTCGGGCCGCAGCGCCTCACCGTTCTGGGCATAGACGACGAGGCAATCGTCCAGGCACTTGTCGAGCGGCAGGCTGCGGTTCATATGCGCGCCGTCCGCGCCCTCGACCAGCGCCCATTTCGCCCCTGGCTTGATCCCGACCTCTTCGAGCAGCGTCGACAGCCTGACGCCGGTCCATTCCGCGCAGGAGACCATGCCGTGGTTGAATTGCAGAGAGTTGATCTGCGCGGCGCGCCATTCCATGCCGCCATTGGCCGGGCATTCGACGAAGTGGATGCGCGACACCGAGGGAAAACGCGCGATCTCCTTCATGGTCAGGATCAGCGGCCGCTCGACCAGACCGTGGATCATGAGCCGGTGTTGATCCGGATCGACATCGGGGCGTCCTGCGTGATGGCGCTCGAAGAACAGGCCGTTCGGCGTGATGATGCCCTGCAGGTCCTGCAGCGGTGAAAAGCTGACGGAGGATTCGGTGCCCGCCGTGAGCCACGGCACGTTGCGCCTGATGACGCCGGCCTCGAAGTCGGAGGGCCGGCCATACGGCCGATCGACGACTCCCGCGCCGATACTTTGCGACCATGATGGTTCCGAAGGCGGGGAAGCGGGCGCTGTCCCGGCGTTGCCTGGTCGTGCACCGACCGCCAGGCTTCCGGTCAGCGCTGCACCGAGCGTGAGAAACGTGCGGCGGCCCAGCGGATTGTTGACGCCTGCACGCGTTGATACCACAGGCGCGTTGCGCCCTGGCGGGAGCTGCACGTTTCCTCGCTTCGCGGCGAGTGGCCGCAAGTTTTCATTGTTGACGGATGGTATATCGTCGGTATCTAAATTAGTCAATGCTAAACAATGGGGACCATTATAGCATGCAGAAAAGGGCTGTTCGCGAGCGGAACCCCGGATCAGGACCTCTAGCCATGAGAGCAGCTGCAGCAAATTCCAAGGCGGTGCCGGCGGCCGCCGACGCGGCCAGCGCGGTCGCGTTGAAGAAGCTCGTCATGCAGGCCGCCGACGCCGCACAGCACCTGAAATTGCTTGCCAACGAAAAACGCCTGCTGATCCTCTGCTTTCTGGCTGCGCGAGGCGAGATGACGGTTGGAGAACTCGTCAGGGCCGTGGAATTGAGCCAGTCGGCGCTGTCCCAGCATCTGGCGAAACTGCGTGCCGACGGTATGGTAACGTTCCGGCGGGCCTCGCAGACATTGCACTATAGCGTTGCCGACCGGCGCACATTGCTGCTTCTGCAGACGCTCAAGCAGATCTATTGTGGCGATCTGAAATGAAGGCACGGAACGATCGCGCGTCAGGCCATCATCGCTTGTAGCCCGGCCATCGTTTCAGATCGACATATGCGGAAGCTCGCATTTTTGGTGGAGCCCTGATGGCAGATTACGTCGTCGAGTTCGGAAAGGAGGGCCGGCCGGTCGAGCCGGACGGCCGGCTCGATGCCGCGGCATTCCACCGCAACCATCAGGCCATCTGGGCGGTGCTGCAGCGGTTCCTGGCCGGACGAGCCGGCGACGTGCTGGAGGCCGGCAGCGGCACCGGCCAGCATGTCGTGCATTTCGCCGGGCATGCGCCGGATATCACCTGGTGGCCGAGCGATCTCAACGAGCAGCATCTGAAAAGCATCGAAGCCTGGCGTGCCCACGCGCAATTGGCCAACATCCGGCCACCGCGGCGGATCGACCTGTCCGATCCCGCGTGGCGCGACGAGATGCGGGATGGCGGCGGCCCGCAGGACCTGCTGGCGCTGTTCTGCGCCAATGTGGTCCACATCGCGCCATGGCGCGTCGCCGAGGGACTATTCTTCGGCGCCGGCCGTTATTTGCGCAGCGACGGATGGCTGTTTCTCTATGGGCCGTTCAAGCGCGCCGGCCAGCATACCGCAGTCAGCAATGCGGTGTTCGACACGAGCCTGCGCGCCGGCAATCCGGAATGGGGCGTGCGCGACATCGCCGACGTCGAGGCGCTTGCGTCAGGCGCGGGCCTTGCCCTGCAAGAGATCGTGGACATGCCGGCCAATAATCTCGTTCTGATCTTTGCCGGTTCGGAAGCGCATTGAGCCGCGGAGGTTCTCATCCGCCGCCATCCAGCCAGCGGATCTTGCTCTTCATGAAGGCAAACCCCAGCACCTGAAAAGCGGCCCGCTCGGTATTGTCCTTGCCGTAGCCGTGGCCGCCGGCCGCGGGTTCGTAGAGATAGGCTTCGTAGCCCATCGCCTGCAGCTTGGCCGCCATCTTGCGTGCGTGTCCGGGATGCACGCGATCGTCGCGCCGCGTGGTGGCGATCAGGATCGGCGGATATTTCTGTCCGGGCTTCGCGGCGTGATAGGCGGAATAGGTCTTGAGCCAGGCCCATTCGTCCGGCTTGTCGGGATCGCCATATTCGGCGATCCAGCTCGCGCCGGCCAGAAGTTTGGTGTAGCGGCGCATGTCGATCAATGGAATCGTGCAGAACAGCGCGCCGAAGCGCTCAGGGTAGCGGGTCAGCATGTTGGAGATCAGGATGCCGCCATTCGAACCGCCTTCGGCCGCGATCCGGTCCGCACGCGTGACGCCGCGCGCGACGAGATCGGCGGCGACCGCGGCAAAATCGTCATGGGCGAGCCGCTTGCCGGCATAGCGGCCGGCGTCGTGCCAGCGCGTGCCGAACTCGCCGCCGCCGCGAATATTGGCCTGCACCATGGTGCCGCCGCGCTCCAGCCAGAATTTTCCAAGCGCCGAATTGTAGGACGGACGCAGCGAAATCCCGAAGCCGCCGTAAGCGCTGAGATGCACCGGCGCATCGCCGGTCAAGGCCTGCGGCCCGGTCTGGACATAGGGAATGCGCTCGCCGTCGATCGAGACGGCCTCGTGCCGGGTGACCACAAGCCCGTCCGAGTTGAACGTGCGCGGCGCCTGCTTCAACACCGCAGGCGTTGCGATGCCTTCGATCAGCATCAATGACGACGGCGTCAGCGGGTCCTGGATATTGGCCAGCAGATCGCCGTTGCTTTCGGATTCGTGTCCGTCCAGTCGCCAGACGTCGACGGTGCCGATCTCGGGCAGTCCGGGCAGGCTGTCGCGGCTCCAGGCTCGGACGGATCCTTGAGCCGATTCCCGAACCGATCCTTGAGGCGGCGTCCAGACCTCGAAGGCGGGACGCAATTCGTCGAGGATCGGCAGCACGAGCCGGCCGGCGCTCCAGAAAAGGCCCTGCAACGCCCGCCGCGGTCCGGGCTCGAACAGCGTCGTGAAGTTGCGATCGCCCGCCAGAAATGTCGACAGCGCAATTCCGAGCACCGTGTCCGGTGCATAGGTCCGAACTCCGACGGTCCATGCGCTGCGCAGTTTAAGCACGAACCAATCCTGATGGGCCTCCATCCAGATGTCGGTTGGCAGATCGAGCCTCATGCGCGCGCCGGCTTCGTCACCAAGCCAGATGTTGACATTGAAGAAATCCAACCGCTCCACGAACCAAACCCGCGGCACCGGCCCCGTGCGGTCGATGCTTGCATATGCCGCCATGTTGCCGACGGCCGTCTCGAAGACCACGGCCGCGGAATGCACGTCCGTGCCGCGCCGCCAAAGCCTGACGGTTCGGGCGTAGCCTGAGGTCGTGGCCATGCCGTCGCCAAGGGCGCTCGAAAGTAGCAGCGTATCCGCGTCGAGCCATTGCGCGCCGCTTTTCGCCTCCGGCAGCACGAAGCCGTCGGCGACAAAGCTTTTGGTCTCCATGTCAAATTCGCGCAATGTGACGGCATCGCTGCCGCCGCGCGAGAGCGACAGCAGCGCGCACGAGGATGCTCCGGGCAGCGTTTGCGTCGCATTGAGGAGCCAATCCTCGCCTTCCTCAGCGGCTAGTCGGTCGAGATCCAGCAGCGTTTCCCATTGTGGATCGGACTTGCGAAAGCTCTCGAGCGTGGTACGGCGCCAGATGCCACGCGGATTGCTTGCGTCCTTCCAAAGATTGTAAAGCTGGCCGCCGCGGCGCGTGACGTAAGGGATATTGTCCGGCCGGTCATAGATCGCCGCCAGCGTCGCGCGATCTCGTTCGAATCCGGCGCCGGCGAATTTCTCCAGCGTCAGCCTGTTTTGCCGCTCCACGAAATCCAGCGCACGCGGGCCCTCGATGTCTTCCAGCCAGAGATACGGGTCATCATCGGGGGCGGCAAGGGTTGGCCGGTCGTCGACATCGTCCATGATTCGAACTCCAGGGCTGCGGTCCGCAGCGTCATTGATGCGATACCGGCGAGCCCTGGTTAGCGCACCTGAACATACCGTGTAAAACGCGCTTTGCCTGCCGGCCTTTGTCCGTTGCCGCGGGTTGATCGGCGCGCCGCCTCTCTTCATAGTGCATCTCATAGTGCATCGTGACGGTGCATCCCGGCGCAAGGAATAGGCGAGGCCCGGCGAGGTCTGGGCGGAAATGCTGATGATCGACGTGACCGCGACCGAAGAGATGACCGACGACGCCCGCGTGCGCGCCAATGTGGTGCGGCTCGCGGCGGCGCAGGCGTTGACCGGTGCGAATTCGGCGGTGATTTTTGCCACCGGTTCGATCATCGGCGCAAGCCTGGCGCCATCGGCCGCGCTGGCGACAGTGCCGATCTCGATCTATGTGGTCGGTCTCGCCGCGGGAACCTTGCCAACCGGCGCGATCTCGCGCAGCTCAGGCCGGCGCACCGCCTTCATCCTCGGCACCGGTTGCGGCGTGCTGACCGGGCTGCTCGGATCATTCGCCATCCTGCATGGCTCGTTCTGGCTGTTCTGCTGCGCGACCTTCCTGGGCGGCCTCTATGGCTCGGTGTCGCAATCCTATCGCTTCGCCGCCGCCGATGGCGCGAGCAGCGCCTATCGGCCGAAGGCCGTGTCGTGGGTGATGGCGGGCGGCGTGTTTGCCGGCGTGCTGGGCCCGCAGCTCGTGCAGTGGACGATGGATGTCTGGCCGCCTTATCTGTTCGCCTTCAGCTATGTGGTGCAGGCCGCAGTCGCACTGGTCGCGATGGTTGTTCTGCTGGGCGTCGATGCGCCAAAGCCCGCGCCATCCGATCTCCACGCCGGCCGTCCGCTGCTCGACATCGTGCGGCAGCCGCGCTTCGTCGCGGCCGCGCTTTGTGGCGTGATCGCCTATCCGATGATGAACCTGGTGATGACGTCGGCGCCGCTGGCGATGAAGCTGTGCGGTCTCTCGCTCAGCGATTCCAATTTCGCCATTCAGTGGCACATCGTCGCGATGTACGCACCGAGCTTCGTCACGGGCGCGCTGATCGCGCGCTTTGGCGCGCCGGTCATGGTCGTGCTTGGGCTGTCGCTGGAAGCGCTCGGCGCGACCATTGGGATTTCGGGCCAGACGGCGATGCACTTCTGGGCGACCTTGATGGTGCTCGGGATCGGCTGGAATTTCGGCTTCATCGGTGCCTCCACGCTGGTGCTGGAGACGCACCTGCCGCAGGAGCGCAACAAGGTGCAGGCCTTCAACGATTTCCTGGTGTTCGGGATGATGGCGCTCGGATCGTTCTCCTCCGGCCAGCTCTTGGCCAATTACGGCTGGCCGGCGGTGAACATGGTGGTCTATCCGCCGGTCGTGCTGGGATTGACGTCGCTTGGGCTGCTCTCTCTGGCACGGCGCCGGCGCAGCCGGTTGCGGGTGGTGCCGGAATTTCCGGATCCGGGGATCTAGGTCTTCCGCAACGCTTTTGGAGGTCACATGCCGTCCCGCGTTCGCCCTGATGAGTTCATCGCTGTCGTCGAATCCGGCGATCATGCCGGCGCAATCGATCGCTATTATACCGAAGATGCCAGCAGGAATGGCGCGGCGACCGGATCGCTCGCGAGCGCTTCTTCCATGATCCGACCAAGGTCGCGACCTGACGCCAATCGCTGACACTTCGGTGACGGTGGAAGCCTGATTCCCCTGAGTTGCCATTCACTCCGTCGGGGTCTGTCTTCTGGTCGCAGCCCGACGGCGGCCATGCCGCTCATGCCTGGCGCTGCCGCAGCAGATCCTCAAGGTCCAATCGGTGCGTGAACATCGCCAGCGAGCCGTCGTTGGTGCGCGGCCATGACTCCTTGGGCCGGTCCCAGTAGAGTTCGACCCCGTTCTCGTCGGGATCGCGCAGATAGAGCGCTTCGCTGACGCCGTGATCGCTGGCACCATCGAGTTGAATGCCTGCGCTCAGCACCCGATAAAGGGCGTCCGCGAGTGCCGGCCGGGTCGGATACAGGATTGCGGTATGGAACAGTCCGGTGGAGCCGGGCGGCGGCGGATGGCCGCCTTTGCTTTCCCAGGTGTTCAGTCCGATGTGGTGATGATAGCCGCCGGCCGAAATGAACGCTGCGCTCGAGCCCATGCGCTGCATCAGCTCGAAACCGAGCACGCCGCAGTAGAACGACAGCGCCCGTTCGAGATCGGCGACCTTGAGATGAACGTGCCCGATCCGGGTACCGGGGATGATGGGCGGGGTTTCGGGCATGGTGCGCTCCCTTCGAAAGGTCTGGTGTCCCGGATGCTGCGCGTCGCGCCGACCATCGCGCCGTGACGCGCCGCTGATCCGGAGCCCATTCGAGGCAATGCCTGGGTCCCGGCTCCGCGGGGGCGTCGCGCCCCGCGTCCGGGACAGGTAGGAGGTCTCCGCCGCTAAGCAAGCTCCGATACTTCGCCGGCGGGGAGCTCAAACTCGAAGGTGTTCAACGTCATCGATACCATCGTGTAATAGCCGCACAGCCCGATGATCTCGACCAGGCCGCGCTCGCCCAGCGTCTTGATGGCGTCGTCGTAGAGGCCCTTGGCGAGGCCATGGCCCTCATGCAGCGACTTGGCGACGTTATAGATCATCTGGCCCTTGGGGTCGTCGAAGATCGGTGTGCGGCGATCGCGGATCGCGTCGATGACCTTTTCGTCGAGCCCGCCCTGTAGCGCGAGGCGCTTGTGCGCCCACCATTCGTAATGCGCGGTCCAGTGCCGAGCGGTGACCAGGATCGCGATCTCCGACAATTTGGGCGGAAACTGCGTGTTGAAGCGCAATGTCTCGCCGAGCCGCGTGGCGTGCCGCGCCATTTCGGGGCTATTGAGCCAGGCCATCATCGGCGCCGGCGCTTTGCCGCGTTTGCCGGCGACCGCCTCATCATAGGTCTGTTTCTGCTCTGGGCTCATTTCGTCAGGCAAAGGCAATTTTAGCCGCATCCCGGTTTCCTCTCTCGTTTTCAACCCCGGGCCCGTGACGCGACTCGACCAATCGAACGGCCGCACGGCGCGCAAGACATATTGAAATTCGCCAGACCCGGGCTAAGGTCGATCCAACACGACCAAACAAGGAAACGCCATGGCCGATCTGGAAAAATTTCGGAGCGATGCTCGCGCCTGGCTCGAGGCCAATTGCCCGGCCGAGATG
>NZ_JBAURI010000852.1:0-4289 GCF_049581145.1 Bradyrhizobium sp. | reverse complement strand
GTCTCACATCTGGCGCCGCCGCTGACCGCGCTGCCGGGCCTGTCCAGCCTGGCGGAGTTGCCGGATGAGGTGCGCGTGCGCAAGGCCTTCGCGTTCGGGCGAACCCATGGCAGCGAGCTGCTCTCGCTCGGGGTCAACCAGAATTTTGCGCCGGTGCTGGATCTCAAGGGCGCCCCCAGGCGCGCCCTGCTCGATTTCCATACCCTGACCAGCGAGCGCGCGATTGCCGCCGATCCGGCCATCGTCAGCGAGGTCGCGCTCGCTTATGTCCGCGGCCTCGAAGCCTCCGGCGTCACCGCGACCGTCAAGCACTTTCCCGGACTGGGACGCCTCCATACCGATACCCACAATTTCCACGCCGATCTCGATGTCGCGCCGGACGTGCTCGAGACGTCGGACTGGCGTCCGTTCAGGGAGGTGCTCGCAGCCTCGAACGCGCAGTTGATGATCGGCCACGTCAATCTGACCGCGATCGATCCCGACCGGCCGGCCTCGCATTCCAAGCGCGTGGTCGACGGGCTGATCCGCAAGCAATGGAACTATCAGGGCGTGATCATCACCGACGATCTCGTGATGGGCCCGATCTATGAGCACGGGGTGTGCACGGCCGTGGTCGAGGCGCTCAACGCCGGCATCGACCTGCTGCTGGTCGCCTATGACGGCGCGCAGTTCTATCGCATCTTTGCCTGCGCGGCCGATGCGGCGGCCGCGGGCAGGCTCGATCTTGCGACCCTGCACGACAGCGAGATGCGACTGCGGCGAAACGCCAGTCGGCAGCTTCAGCCGGATTGAATGCGGGGCTTGCTGGATGTCCGCCATGGCCCGGACAGCGACCAAGCTCCGCATCGCAGCTGGCGCCAAAGGCAAGGGACACCGCCAGCGAGCGGTGCCCTCGTCGAGCCCAAAGGTTCAGGTCGACTTGCGCCATGGCAGCAGCATCGACACGCGCTCCCGATAGCGGCGATATTCGTCGCCGAAGAGGTCGATCAGGTCGCGTTCCTCGAGCCAGATGCCGACAAAGATGTATGCCGTGGTCACCGCCGCCGACGTATTCGCGGTGCAGGATGAGATCACCGAGGCTATCGTGGCGGCGATCGAGCCGCAGCTTCCCGGCGCGGCGTCGCGATCTTGCTGGTGGAGCAGAAGCTCGCCATCGCGCTGAAGATCTCGAACCGGGTCTACGTCATGGGCCACGGCAAGATCGTGTTTTGCGGCAAGCCGGATGATTTCGGTGCCGATTCCGCTGTGCGTAAGGAATGGCTGGAGGTTTGATTCCGGCGCGGCTCGCGCGGGCGCATTGCTGGGTTTCTAGTTTGCGCGCTCAAACGTGGGCAGGGCTCAAGAAATGCACCCGGCCGTATTTTGCGATTTCCTGCTTCCATGCGTTCAGGGCGAACACGAAAGAACCGGCCGCCCAGAGCACGAGATATTCGACGCCTCCGAGATTCCACAGCCAGCCGACGCCTTTGGTGACGAATACGGCATAGACTGCGACCGCAAGTACGCCTGCCGATACCAACCCGGTCCACTTGACCAGGACATTGAAGAACAACCCTGCCGCCGCGATGCTTTCCATGACCAGCGCCAATACCACGAAAAATAGTGCGGGCTTGAACCCGGCCTTATCGAAGAAGGCGACCGCGCCAGGCATGTCCATGAGCTTGAACAGCATGTGGGGTACGTACAGGGCGCCTAGCATCATTCGGAAAAAGACAGCCGGATTCGTCACATCAAAACCGGAACGCTGTTCGTTCATTGCCATCTCCCCTGAATTTGGCGAGGCCGATGTTGCCCCAGAGGCTGAAACCATCAATCACGGCGGCCTGCCGAATTTTATCGGACATTCCATTGCTTTTTATCACAGTGTAATAATGTGCCTTTGATATAACTCAATTGACGCGACCGAAACGTCGTGGCGCGTAGAGCGTGACGACGATCGGCGAGGTCGACGTCGTCTCCGCCATCCCTCCGCGCCTGGGCTGGCTGTTCGAACGGACGCGCGAGACAGTCGATCTGTGGATAGGCTTGGGCCAGCAAGTCATAGCTCGACCGATCATTCCGATCAGACGTCGCCACCGAAGACGCCGGGGTCGCGCAGACTAACGGATATTCTCGGCGCCGGTCGCTTGCCCCTGAAGATCGCAGAAGCGCCGCGGCCTCAGCGCGCGGCATGCAAGCTCACTTGAACAGCGGCGTGCCCGGCACGAAGGCGTCGAACGCCGCCCAGAACTGCGAGCGGTAGCGGTCCTGCTCCTGCAGGATTTCGTGCTTCGAGCCGGCGATCACGAGATGCGAGCCGGCGCGCAGGTGATAGGCGAACTCCTCGATCGCCGGCGTCGAGACGACGGCATCGTTGGAGGCGGCCAGCATCAGGATCGGCTGGCGGATCCGCGAGGGATAGTTGGTGCGTCGGAACGTGTGCATGGCGCGGAACGCCGTGTCGGCCCAGGCAACCGTCGGCGAGGCGATGCCCAGGGTGGGGTCTTCCTCCAGGATCGCGGCGTTGCGGGCATAGCGCACGGGATCGCTGGTCAGGGGATTGTTGACGAAGGAATTGGCGCCGGTCAGCGCGTCGCTGCCGCCCGGCACGTAGCGGCCGCCCTGCCCGGCCAGCCGCATGATGGTGAGCAGCGCGCGCACGGGAAATGCGGTACGGCGTCCCGGCAGGTCGATCATCGGCGCCGACAGCACCATGCGGTCGAACCAGCGTTTGCCGGCATAGGCGGTGCACAGCATCACCGCGCCACCCATCGAGTGGGCCAGCGCGAAATGCGGCGGCGGACAATCCGGCAGCACCACCTGCTGCACGAAGGTCTCGACGTCGACCTCGTAGTCGGAAAAATTGCGCACATAACCCTTGCGCGGATCGCGCAGCCGGCGCGACGAATGGCCCTGCCCGCGCCAGTCGATCATCGCCACCGCGAAACCGCGGTCGCGCAGGTCGCGCACGGTCTCGAAATATTTCTCGATCGCCTCGGCGCGGCCGGGGAAGACGCAGACCGTGCCCTTGCGGCCCGCCGGCGCCGGCCAGCGCGCGAAGCGCAGTTCGGCGCCGTCGGGGGTGCGGATGGTACCCGTGACGACGTTCTCCGGAACGGGATTGGCGGGAATCGAGACGAGCGTCATGAGGCCTTGGCCGGCTAGGTGAAAAGGGCTGAAAAACAAGGGTGAACTGGAGGCTGAAGCAACAAAAAGGGCGTCCCTCCCGCCCTCTTGAACACCGTCTTGTCCCTCCCATATCATCTTCGTGCAGGCCACCACCAGTGTTTCACCGGGCCACAAGGACCGGGCGAAATGCTGGGGCTGCACAGAACGAGAGCCCGGCCCGATGGCGGGCGGGTTATCCTCAACAGTCGCTCAATGGAGGACTTCCCATGCGTACCTACGATCTGACCCCGTTTTATCGTTCCACCGTCGGCTTCGACCGTCTGTTCTCCCTGCTCGACCAGGCGACCTCCGACGGCACCCCGGGCTATCCGCCCTACAATATCGAGCGGACCGGTGAGAACGCCTACCGCATCACCGTCGCCGTGTCCGGCTTCGCCAAGGAGGAGCTCTCCATCGTCGCGAAGGAAAACACGCTGACGATCAAGGGCGAGAAAGCAGCCAGCGAAAACGGCAACGGCAAAGCCGAGGTGCTGTATCGCGGCATCGCCGCCCGCGCTTTCGAGCGTGCTTTCCAGCTCGCCGATTTCGTGGTGGTGAAGAACGCCTCGCTCGAGAACGGCCTGCTCCATGTCGATCTCGTGCGCGAGATCCCCGAGGCCAAGAAGCCCCGCAGCATTCCGATCGCATCGAGCACACCGGCTCCGCAGGTGGTCGACGGCTCCGCCGACAAGGCCGCGGCCTGATCGCAAATCAAGGTCTCTCGATTTTCGTGCGATGACAAAACGCCCCGGGCAACCGGGGCGTTTTTTGCTGTGGCGGCGATCGAACGAGGCGGGTGCGGCCGCAGGGTAACGGGTCAAACAAAAAGATCGAGGCCTCCGTTCCGGATCCATCGGAACGAAGGCCTCGAACGCTCGACCAGGCTCGCGGTTGCGTGCCGGCACAACCCGTTGTCGGGGATTACTCCAGACCCTGCACCTGCGGCATTGGCTGGGTCGGCTGGATTTGCGGCGCCGGCCTGGCCTGACCGACCGTACTGCTCACCTGCGGCGCCGGCGGCGCAGCAGATGGCTTTGGCTGCACCGCCGCCGATTGCTGCGCCGGCTGGCGCGGCTGCTGGCTCGGTTTCGCGCTCGGCAATGGCACCGTGCGACTGGCGACATTGGGGACCGGCGCGGGGG